>JAITVD010000062.1 GCA_031285965.1 Azoarcus sp. | reverse complement strand
GCGAGCGGGTTTTTTCATGGCTGCCGGTTTCAGCCAACAACATTTCGTTTCACAGGCCGCAAACAAACTCTGGGCGAGTTATCAAGCAAAATTACGTGAGTTATCGCGGGCCGCTTCAGCCATGCCCTTTTTTCGGCGATCCGTGGGGATACCGTGACACGGTCGTCCTGCGGGAGAACAAGACGGGCAAGGTGCTACAGCGCGAGCGGTCTGAGATCGCTGATGCCAGCGGAGAACCTACTGTTAGGTGGCATTCAGATAGCGTTTCTGTCATATCAATTGGCGTATGGGATTTACCGCCCGAAGAACCCGGTAAATAACGATGAGCGGCGGGGATTTCTTGATGTTCTCGAACGCCTCGTCTATTTCATCAGGTGTCATTGTTTCGACGGGTTCAGGCGATCACGTGGGGCATCACGGCAGTGCGGCAGAAGGCAGCTCGCTCTCGATAATCTCAGCCGGATTGAATTGATTATGTCGGCCTTGCCGTTGGTTCGTTGGCAGCGACGGGATGTCCATCAACTCTTGACCCGGCTCCGGTTCTGAGTTTGATGCCGATACGTCTTTCGGCTCTGGCTTTAGCTCCGGCTCTGGTTCCGGCGCGGAAGCGGCTGATGCGGGAGCGGCATCATCGGGAAGCGGTTCGGAAGGTTGCGTCGGCAGCGATGTTTCGGCGCTTTCAGGGGAACGGCCCGTTTCTCCAGAATCCCACAAAAAGAATCCGGCCAGACAGACGATCAAAGCAAAGACGGCGATGACGGGCAGCGCCGGATGGATGCCTTCCCGGAAGGCTTGCTGCGGCAAGGGGGAGCCGGACAGCAAATCCGCTACGATGAGTTCGTCTTTTTCCAGCAAGATCGGCGGAAACGCCCCGGCTATGGGCGGTACGGCGGGTTCGGGAGATTTGTTTTGAGCCGTCTCGATGGCCGGGAAAGACGAAATGAACGGCTCGGTCGGCGTATCGGGCATTTGCGCGGAGCGCCTTGCTTGGCCGCGTGCTTTCCGGTCTTGTTTCTTGCTGGGGAATTGCGGGTTCTGGTTTCCTGAAAAAATCATCGTCGGCGCGTTGGACGTGTCCAGGGCCAAGGCGTTTGGCAGCAAAGGCGCAGCGGGAATGAGCTCTTGCAGTAATTCAAATTCGGCGAGTTTGTCCCTATTGGGAAAGATCATCGTTGGCGCGTTGGACAGTTCCACCGCCAAAGTGTCCGGTTGCGGCAGCGCGGCGGAAATCGGCTCTTGCAGGAATCGGTTTGTTCTGGGGACGGACAGCAACGCGGGAAGCGGTTTTTGCGCGGTACGGGGCATATTTTGCGCGGACATCCGAACGGTCGATTCATTGTCCGGCTGCGGCGTTGCGGCGGCCTGTTCGATGGGCGCGGCTTGCAGCGGTGCGCCGCATCGCATGCAAAACTTTGGGGAACGTGTCCCGAGGTCAGCGCCACAAAATGTACAAAGCATAAGTCATTTGTCCGAAAGCCAATGTTTCCCAACATATCGGCATTTTGCCGGGAACACGGAAATACCGCCATAAAGGCTCATTATCGTATCAGCGTTTTCTGGCAAGGCGCTGGTTTTTCTCCCGTAAACGTTCATCAGAGGGGTGCGTCACAGCGCCGATTTGCACTCGGGCACACGGTTCCAATGCCCGCCGCAGTACATCCGCTGCACTCTCTTATGGCAGCGAAAATCCTCGCATCGGCTTAATTCCTCGCGCAGTTCGGAAAGCCTGAGTTGTGGCTTCGGCGCGGCGGGTTTAGTTGGTATTGGCTTTGGCGGCGTTGGCTCAGGTGGCGTTGGCGTTGGCGGTGGCGGTTCGGGTGTCGTCGGTTTAAGCGGTGTTGATTCGGGGTGCGGCGGCACGGGTTTTGGCAGCGTTGGTTTCGCTGGCGTCGCTTTAGGCGGTATCGGCTTCGATGGTGTCGCTTTAGGCCGCGCTGGTTTAGGGGGCATTGGGTCGGGTGTTGCTGGTTCGGCAGACGGCGTTGGTTCGAGCGGCATTGGCTCAGACAGAATCGGTTCAAGCGGCATTGGTTCGGGCAGCGTCGGCTCAAGCGGCATCGGTTCTGGCGGGGTCTCTTCGGGCGGCGGAACGATGGGTTTGGTGATGACATTGCCCGCTTTGCTTTCTGTTTTGGGCGGCTTGTCCTCAGCGTTTTTTTCAAAAGGCGGGTTCCCCATCCCTAATCCCCACCATGCCGCCGCCACGATCACGGCGAAAGCGCCCAAGCCGATCAGCCAAGGGAGCTTCTTGGGATGCCTCTGGGTCGGCACAGACGTGGGCGTGTTTCCCATATCCGGCGGCAAAGTGTCCTGCGCGTCGGAGTCCGATTGACGCAGCGGCGAGCCGCAACGCGGGCAGGATTTTCTGTTCCAGCTTCCAAGGTTGGAGCCGCATGAGGTGCAGTACATGTTCGGTTACGCTGAAATTTGAAATCAGGACGGATTATGCGCAATACGGAACCGGAACAGGCCATTTGCGCGGCGCGTTCTTTATATTGGCTCGCGTAGCGTCAGAATTTGCCAACCATTTTTGAGCGCGACGGCACGCAATGTCTCGTCCGGGGACACCGCGACGGGATGCGTGACCTGTTCCAAAAGCGGCAAATCGTTGTGGGAATCGCTGTAGAACCAGCTTTGCTCGAAGCAATCGAAATTGAGGGCTATGGATTCCAGCCATGTCTCGACCCGCGCAATCTTGCCGGACTTGAACGCGGGGATGCCCCTCGGCTTACCGGTGAAAACGCCGTTTTCTTGGGCGGGAATGGTTGCGATGAGATGCTGGATGCCGAATTCACGCGCAATCGGCCAAGTAATGAAGCTGTTTGTGGCCGTCACCAGCGCGACGAGCGCGTTGCTCTGCAAGTGCCTGTCGACGAGCGCCCGCGCGGCGGGAAGAATCATCGGGCGGATGTGCCTGTCCATGAATTCGCCATGCCATGCGTCAAGCTGCGCGCGCTCGTGCAGGGAGAGCAGCCCAAGCTGGAAATCGAGGAATTTTTCGATGTCCAGCGAGCCGTCCTTGTATTGCTCATAAAAGACCGTGCCACGCGCTTCCTGCACACTTGGGGCGAGCACGTTTATTTCGCTCAAGAATTGCGACCAGGCGGCATCGGAATCGCCCGCGAGCAGGGTGTTGTCAAGGTCGAAAAGAACGAGGTTCATGGTCGTGTTTTTGCGAGAAATGAAAAAAAGTATATGCCGAACACGCCTCAGATGCGCAGCCCTTGCTGCATAAGCTGGCGCAGCAGCGGGAGCGTGATCGGACGTTTGTATTCGAGCGAGGCGGCATCAAGCGCGTCGAGCGCCGCCGCCATGCCCGGCGGGTCGCGGCGGGCGTGGGTCAGCAGGAAACCGGAGACTTCTCCGGCCAGCCGCATCCCGCGCCGCGCCGCGAGCGAATTCAGGATAGCGGCGCGGGTAGCGTCGTCGAGCGGTCGGACTTCAAAGATTAGGCTTTGCCCGATGCGGGTGCGCAGGTCTTCGCGCAGGCGGGGCGCAAGCCCTCTGGGCGCGGCGGAGCCGGAGAGCAGCAGCGATTGGGCGTGGGCTTTTGAACGGTTGAAAGCGTTGAAGAGCGCGATTTGGGCATCGGGGGAGAGCCGCTCGACATCGTCGATGGCAAGCAGGGCGTTTTCGTCTTCCGGCAGGTTTCCGGTGATTTCTTCCGCTTTCAGAAAACAGGCGGGCCGGCCTTGGGCAAGGGCGCGTCCGGCTGTGGCGCGGAGCAGGTGGCTGCGCCCGCTGCCGATGTCTCCCCATAGGTAGAGGTGCGCGGCGGGCGTTTGTTCGGAATGCGGCGCGGCAAGCCGCTCAAGGCTTTCCAGCAATTCGGCGTTGCTGCCGGGAACGAAGTTTTCCAGCGTTGGGGAACGGTCTGGCCGCAGGTCGAGGATGAGTTGCTTCACGCCGCGTCCCCGGTGTCGGCGGCGGCTTCAGGGGATGCCGCCTCCGCCGCTTCGCTGGGCGGGGCGCTTTTGGCGCGGGAGCCTTGGTAGAGGTGGCTGGCAAACCATGCCGAAGCGAGTTCGCGCAGCCCAATCAGGAGCGCCGCGCTGGCGGGCAGGGCAATGAGCACGCCGACAAAACCAAACAACTGCCCAAAAGCCAGCAGAGCGAAGATGACCGCCAGCGGATGCAGGCCGATGCGCTCGCCGACGAGGTAAGGGGTGAGCGCGAAGCTCTCGAGCAACTGCCCAAGGCCATAGACGACGGCCACGCCGATGAAAGGCTCCCATCCGCCACCTTGGAGCAGCGCGGTGAGCAAGGCCAGCGCCAGCCCGCCGCAGAAACCGGCATAGGGGATGAAAATCAGCAAGCCCGTCAGCACGCCGACCGGCAGCGCAAAATAAAGCCCGACCAGCCACAGCCCCACACTGTAATACACGGACAGCAACAGCATGACCGACACCTGCCCCCGGCAGAACTGCGCCAGCACAAGGTCGATGCCAGTCGTGAGCCGCCGCGCGTGCGGCAGCCAAGGTCGCGGCAATGCGCGGAAAAGCCCCGTGATGAGACGCGGCCATTCTTGAAGCAAGTAAAAGGTGATGACGGGAATCAAAATCAGGTTGGCGACCATCGCGGCAATCGCCATGCCGCTATGCCCAATCTGCTTGAGCACGACGGGAAGCAGTTCTTGCGCGCTGTCGCGGAATTGCCCGAGCCACGCATGGAACTGCGCCGGGTCGAGCTGAAACTGCACGCTGAAACGCTTATCGAGCATGGACGAGACGCTTTCATTGAAAAGGACAATCAGGCTCGGCAGCTTTTGCGCCAGCGCCACGGCGTCGCGGTAGAGCATCGGCAGCAGCAGGAGCGCCAGCGCGGCAAGCCCCAGCCCCAGCCCCGCGATGACCAGCAGCACGGCAGCCGGACGCGGCAGCCGCAGGCGCTCCAAGGCGTTGACCGCCGGGTTGCACAGATAGGCGAACACGGCGGCCAGCACGAACGGCGTCAGAATGGGCGCGAGCAGCCAGAGCAAAACGGCCAGCGCCAGCGCAACGCCCGCCCATGCGGCGGTCTGGAAGTGGGTGGGGCGGTGAAGTGACATGTTGGGCGTTTTTGCAATGGATGGCGGGGATTGCGCTTGACGTGCGTTCCGGTCAAGATTCCAAATTCCGATTTTTGGGGCGTTTTCGTCACCGCGCCCGCAGAAAGTCTCCAAATGTAGCACTTGGCGGGCTTGTCTCAAGCGCCGTCTTGCGGATTTTTTGAATTGCCAGAGGAACGGCCTTGAGCACACAAATTTCTTCTTCCCAGTCCCCGCTTTCTTACCGCGACGCTGGCGTCGACATCGACGCGGGCGATGCCTTGGTCGACCGCATCAAGCCCTTTGCCAAAAAGACGATGCGCCCCGAAGTGCTGGGCGGCATCGGCGGTTTCGGCGCGCTGTTCAGCCTGTCCGGGAAATACCGCGAGCCAGTGCTCGTCTCTGGCACGGACGGCGTGGGAACCAAGCTGAGGCTGGCGTTCATGCTCGGCCAGCACGGCACGGTGGGGCAAGACCTCGTGGCGATGAGCGTCAACGATATTTTGGTGCAGGGCGCGGAGCCGCTGTTTTTTCTGGATTACTTTGCGTGCGGCAAGCTCGATGTCGGCACGGCGGCCTCTGTCGTGCAGGGCATCGCCCGTGGCTGCGAGCTGGCAGGCTGCGCATTGATTGGCGGCGAAACCGCCGAGATGCCCGGCATGTACCCGGACGGCGAATATGATTTGGCGGGCTTTGCCGTTGGCGCGGTGGAAAAAAGCGACATCATCGACGGGGCGCGGATTGTGCCGGGCGACGTGGTGCTGGGGCTTGCGTCCAGCGGCGCGCATTCCAACGGCTATTCCCTGATTCGCAAGATTATCGAGGTGAATCAAACCGACCTCGCCGCCGATTTTCACGGGCGTACTTTGGGCGAGGCGCTGCTGGAGCCGACCCGCATCTACGTGAAGCCCCTCCTGCAAGTTTTCCGCGAACGCCCCGGCGCGGTAAAAGGCTTGGCCCATATCACCGGCGGCGGCCTCACCGAAAACGTACCGCGCATCCTGCCTGAAGGCGTGATGGCGCGGATTGACGCCAAAAATTGGCCGCTGCCGCCCCTGTTCCGCTGGCTCCAGGAAGCGGGCCAAGTCGCGGATCAGGAAATGCACCGAGTTTTCAACTGCGGCATCGGCATGGCGCTCGTCGTCGCGGACGCCGACGCCGCTGCCGTCTCAACCCTGCTTGCCAACGCGGGTGAAACCGTATTCCGCATCGGCCACATCGACCGGCGCACATAGGGCAAAGGCGGTACAGAAAATGATTGACAGTTATTGAATATGGTTGCTAGGATTTGTGCTGGCGGGTCGCTTTGCGGCGGGCTGGGACTGGCGGGCAATCAACGCCCTGAAGCTGGGCAAGGAGCGTCTGCCTGCAAAAATAATATTTCTTGTTGTTTTCATCGGTCATAAGGGGAGAAGGATATGCCTTGGGTGTTTGAGCAAAGCACGGGAAAACTGTTTCAGCCAGATGGGAAGCAATTTGCGCTGGGACATGCTGGACGAGACGAGCACCTGAACAATCCGGCATCGCAGTGCCTAATCAATAGAGGGCCAATTCCCCGTGGAAACTGGAGGATGACGGTGCTCCATAATGCGGGGTCTGTTGGTAATGTTCGTGCCCAGAACCCCTTGCAGGTTCCGCAAAGCCACGGTCTTTATAACAGCAGATACATCATCCGGTTGATGCCCTTGACCGGTACGCATGTTTGTGGCCGCAGCGGTTTCTTGATTCATGGTGGTGGTATTGATGCTTCCCAAGGCTGCATCATTGTTAATGATCCATTTATGCGTAAGATAATATGGAATTCTGGCGACCGTGAATTGCGCGTTGTGGAAGCACTGGGGAATACGCCATGAAAGCAATCGTTTCTTTTGCGCTGATGCTGCTGTTCTTCAATACAGCAACAGCCGATGATACTTATGCCTCTATAAGATGCGATGACATTAAAGTGAGTTCG
>JAITVD010000050.1 GCA_031285965.1 Azoarcus sp. | reverse complement strand
AGCCCGCGCCGCGACCGCTGCTCTCGGAGAGTGTGGCATCCGACTTGAAGCGGTGGCACGAGATGCTGACCGATGCGAGAGTGAGCGACGGACGCTGATCGGGGCTTGGCCGATGGACTAAACGAAATCGGCTCAGCGAGTTTCGTTTACGGATTATGACAAATATCGTTTCTGCAATCCTGTTCAGGCTAGCGCAACCATGCGGGTTTCAAGATAGAAATATTATAACTGTTGCGGAAATTATTAAGATATAAATGTTTGATTTATATGCAATTTACGACAATCTTAAAATCTGCCGCCGCAAGGCTTACGGGTTCAAGTCCCGTCCTGGGCACCAAAGTCAGTGCCAAAGAGTTCCCAGAAGCTCCCAAAATCCCAGAGAAATCAAAGCCTCTGGGATTTTTTTATTCCAAAGCGTTCCGGGATGTTCCTATTGAAGCTAGGGGCATCCTGAAAACGGCGTAAACAAAAACCGCGCAACCATGCAGGCTTGCGGAAATAGTGAGATTCCCGTCCTGCCCGCAGCCCCTTTGTCAATCCAGAGGCTTGCGGGCAATGAAAATGTCGTCAGAAGCCCATGCAGGCGACGTAGGTGGCGGCATCGTCAATGTTGGTGGCGCTGACCGCCGCGCCAGTGGTGGTCAGTCCGGCGCGAACCGGGCCGGTTGAGGGGTCGCCGTCGTCCAATGTGCTGTCAAGCTGGCGGATGAGCTTGCCGGGAATGCCCGCCGAGCAGATTGCGTAGCTGCCCGTCACGCCCAAAGGAGCCGCCGCGCCAGCGGATTGGATGCCGATGCGCCCGCCCGTGCTGTTGGTGGGCAGGAAACTGTCGCTGGCGGTGTCGGTCGGCCCGCTGGCGAGGTTTGCGAACCGGACGTGCTGCCAGAAACGAATGCTCTCCGCATTGGCCGTGGCCGCGTCGTCCCACGCGCCCTCGATGATGCCATCCGCGTCGCCATTGGTCGTGCAGGCGGGGGTTCCCGACGGGCAGACATGGGATGCGGCTTGGATGTCATCGCCCGGCAGGGCGCGGAACTTGTCCTGATAGGCGTAGATAATCGTCTGGATGTTGCGGAAGTCCTGCGCGAGGCTCTTTACCTTGGCGCTGTTGATGAGTTCCTGCCCTTTGAGCACCCCTCCGATCAGCAGCCCGATGATGACGAGGACAATCGAGATTTCGACGAGGGTGAAACCAGCCTGTTTGGCAGAGGGTTTTGTTTGCATGAAGGCGCTCCTTTTGCGTGTGTGTTGCGGGTGGTGGTGGAAAGATGGATGTCATAAGCGTCCGCCTCGGGCGAGGCGGGAAATGAAAAGCGGATGCCCAATCCAGCGCAGAGGGTCGTCGAAAGCGGGCGTTGGCTCTCCGGCTTCCAACACGGGCAGGGCGGGCGAGGCGGCGGCGTTCAGCCCGTCGGGGCGCAGGTTTGGGCCGGTCGAAAAAACGACGGCGACAACACGTGAAGTTGCCGTGCTGATGAGGCTGCCGTCATGGTCTTTGATTTGGATGTGGCCGCTTGGCAGGGTGGACAGCGCGATAGCGCCTTCGGTGAAATTTTTGTCTGGGCGATAGCGCCAATGCCCCGCCCACGGTTGGTCTGCGCGGACGCGCGGGCTGCCCCAAGGGTCGTGAGCGGGCAGTCCGAGCGTGCGCCAAGGCAGATAGCCCGGCACATCCAGCGCACAGGGCAGCGCCTTTTCCAGCCCGTAAGCGGGGCTTGCGGGGTTGGGTTCGATGCTCGGGCAGGGCAGGCGGCCATGTATCAGGGCGAAACCGATGAGCGCCTCGGCAATATGGTCGAGCGCGGTTTCGGCGGCGCGGCGGCGGCTGGCCTCGGCGCGTAGGGCGAGTGGCGAAATGAGAAAGCTGGCCGTCAGACCAAGCACGACGAGCACGATGGCCATTTCGACGAGGGTGAAGCCGCTGTTTCGCGCCGCCCTGTTCGCTCTCAAGGGACGCATCGAATCAAATCCTCGCTGGCGGGCTGCCGGGGACTGGCAATCGCGTAATGGCGGTAGCCGACATAGCCGCCCGTGCCGGTGATGAAGCTCTCGCGGTTCATTCCTTCGAGATATTGGGCGGGGTCTGCGCGTTCGGTTGCGGTGCGCCGTCGCTGGGGCGTGCCGCCCCGCAACCGTTCGCCGCCGAACAGCACGAGGGCGCGGCAAGTTTCGGTTGCGGACACGGCATGGGAAGTCGCCGAATCGGCCATCGCCGCTGTCAGGCACGCGCCGCCGTCCACGCAGGCGACAAAGCGTAGCTGGTCGCGCCAATTGTCATAGCCGTTGGCTTGCGCTTCCGCGACGCCAAGCGCGGCACTGTTGGGGAGAAGCCCGTGCGCTCGGTTGCCGATGAGGGTTTCGGCGTGGGTTTCGAGGAATGCCGCAGACGGGCTGTCCGCGTCGGCAGGGTCAAGCCGCGATGCCAGCGCGTTGACCGAAGCGTCGAGAACAGTGTCAATCATGGCGGAGAAATCGCTTCGCCTGCGCAGGACGCTGAACAATTCATCGACAGTTATCCAAACGGCGGCGTCGTTGGTGCCCGCCCCAACTTCCCCGTGGACGATGTCGAGATTGCCGGAAATGTCGGTGGCGTATGCGCGGTCGAGAAAGGCGGGCAAGTCGGCGGAGGCATCCGCGCTGCCGGGGCAGCGTTGCGTGGCGGTCAGCGCGGGCGGGCGGGTTTGGCTGGGCAACGCGCCGCCCGGCGACAGAATTGCCGCGACGACGTTGTGCTCTTCTCCGCTGATCGGGCGACCGGACGGGGAAACGATTCTGAATTGGCCGGGGCTGTCCCAGTTGAGCGCCAGCGGCTTGGGGTTATTTTTGACGCTGCCTGCAACCGCGTACCAAAGGCATTGCCCGTCGCCGTCGCGCAGGACGGGCAGTCCAAGGGTGCGATACGGGATTCGCCCCAAAGCGCCGTGGTGGCGGACATTGCAGGTGCCGAAGCCTGAACCGTTGTTGGTTTTGTCCGGGCAGGGCAGGTAGCCGATGCCTTGTCCGTCGTGCGCCAGTTCCGGGTAGCCGAAGGCGTAGCCAATCAGCGCGTCCTTGGCTTGGGCGAGCGCGGCGACGGTGCGTTCATTGCTCCGCTGCTTGGCTTGGTGCGCGAGATGGGCGGACGCCGCCAGCGTGGCGGAGGCCGCGAGCAGCAGCAAAAGCGCGGCGGAAAGCAGCGCCCCGCCGCGCTGGCGGCGGACAAGTCGCGGCGCTTCTGGCGGGCGTGGCTTCATTTTTCGGATGCTCCGTTCCGGGGAGGCCAGTCCTGCCCCGGCATCAAGGTTTTCTGATGCCCGGAAACTGCCGTGACCGGAACGCCGCCGCTGATGCGGATGGCGGGTTCGGAGGCTGGCTCGACGGACTTGCCGTCGAGCCACAGGGCAACGACGCGGCCATCGCGCCACAGAATTCCGTCGAGCCGCTGGCGGGCGGGCGGCGGTGCGGGCGCGACAACAGGAGGAGGGAGCGGCGGCGCGGGTTTCGTCTCCAGCGAGCGCCGTTCGGTTTCGGAGAAGAAAACACGCCCGTCAAACGCAATGGCGGTCTGACATGCCGTAACGAGCGCGAATGAAAGCAGGAGCGGGCGACGCGGGTTCATCGTGCGTCCACGCTCGGCGGCGCGAGGGCGATCCGCTCAAATTCGCAGTTCGCCCGCAGCGTGATGGGCGCGGCATCGGCTTCCCGTTGCAGGGAACAGCCTGCGGGGATGAGGCGCGGCGTGAAGCGGGCGGTGATGGCATCAAGGGCAAGCAGCGCCTCTTCGTGCAATAGCCCAGCATTGAACCGCACGCGCTGGACAGTGATGACAGGCGTATTTTCGGGCGACGGAAACGCGGGCTGGGCGGGCGGCGCGTCAAGGGTGGGTTCGGCGATATGGGGGTGCGCGGATAGTTGGGCGGCGAGCCGCTCCCATTCCGGTTTTTCGGCGGGCGCGTTTTCCAGCGCGGCTTTCATGCGGGCGAAACGTTTTGCGCGCGCCACGCGGGCGGATTCGGTTTCGCGGGCGGCGGATAGCTGCGCGGATATTTTTTGCGCGTCTGCCTGTGCGCCGCGTCGCCGCGTTTCGGCTTCGGCGCGTCCGGCGGCGGCCAGCATCCAGAGCGACAGCGCGGCAGCCAGCGCCGCCACGCAGCAGAGCAGGGCGCGGCGCAGCATCGGCGGGACGGAAAAGCGTTGCGAGGGCGATTGCCGCAACAGGAGCGGCGTGGGCATCGGCATGTTCATAGCGGTTTTTCCTGTTTTTCTCGCGGAAGAAGCCGAAGCGTGGTATCGAGCCGCAAGCGCGACGTGGCGGGGTCGATGTGCGCCTTCATGGATGAGCCGTACCGCTGCTGCCAGAAGGAAAGCAGCTTGTCGGCGGCGGTTTGCGGCAATTCGCTGCCGATAAGCGAAATTTCCAGAACGATGCTGGCAGACGGCGCATCGTCGGGGGCGCTTTCGCGCATGGGCTGTTTTTTCCATGCCAGCGTTTCCAGCCGCGCCCAAGGCGCTTGGGCGAGCAATCCGGCGATGGCTTGCAGGATGCCGAGCGGGGCGATTCCCGTGTCGCTGGCAAGGCTTTCCGCCTTGGCGAGCCAGTCGTCCGGGAAATCCGCGCCCGCTTCGGCGGTGGATTCCGCGTTCAGCTTGTCAAGTTCGGCTTGCCGCTTTTGGCGCTCAAAGGCGAACTGTTCCGCTTCTTGGTTCAAGCGGGCGGCGTTGATGAATCCGTCCGCAGCATTCGCCAGACCGATGGCGAGCGACGCGGCGGCGACGCACCACGCGGCGCGGCGCACGAACGCCAGTTGGCGCGGGCGGCGCAAAGGGGGACAGTCGTAATGGGCGGGCGCGCCGCGCTGCCGCGTTTCGCGCAAAGCGAGCGTGAAAGCGTCCGCGCTGCCGCTGGCGTAGCGGGCGATGTCGATGAAATCCACGGCGCTGTTCGGAGCCAATTCGCGCAGAAGCGGAAAATCCGCCTCGGGCGCGAGCACGAGGATGGGCGGCGACCCTTCGATGAGGCGCTGCGAAGGCAGCCATGCCAAAACCTGCGCCAGTTCGTCGCGGTAAGCGGGCAAATTTTCGGCGAGCGTGTCCGCTCTGGCGGCGACGGTGCGCGAAAAAACGAGGCGGCGCTGCCGGAAAAGCATCTGGCGCAGCCCGGCTGCCCCAAAAGCGAGCAGCAGGCCATGCGGCGGCAGCGCGCGCTGGCGGCGATACCAATGTTCAATCAGAAAAGGCACGCTGGTCAGGCGCGTCGCGTCGGCATCTCCCTTGATGGCAGCATCATTCAGCGCGTCCAGCCAGAGAGCGAGGGCGGGCAGGCGGGGAATGGACGAGAGCCGCACGGGCTTGAGCAGCCCATCTTCTTGGCTGGCGGGCAGGGGGCTGGCGCGGGTGAAAGCGGCCTCCGGGAAACGTTGCGCCAGTTTGCGGGCAATAAGCCGGAGGCGGTCGGCGCGTGAGGCGGCGGGCAGCCGCTCGACGGCGTGGCGCTCATCGGACAGGTCGGCGACGAGATTGAGGCGGCGGCGCTCGGCAGCCAGCCAGCCCTGAAACGCCGCCCTGGCGTTTTTGTCATCGGCGGCGATGTCCGATTCATGCTCAACGCCCTCCGCCGTGTGCCGCCAGATGCCCAGCCCTTGCTGCCGGATGACTAAGGAATGTCTCATGGCGCGGTTCAGGTCGGCATGTGGGTGATGATGTCGTAAATCGGGCCGAGGACGGCGATGGCAATCCAGAGCATCAGCAGCCCCATGACAACGGTCAGCGCCGGTTCGATGCTGGCTTGCAGCCGTTCGATGGCTTCGCGCGCGTCGCGCTCATAAAAATAGACGAGCTGCCCGAGGGCGCTGTCGATTCGCCCGGTCTGCTCGCCGACGCTCAGCATCCGGGTGACGAGCCTCGGGAAAAGCCCGGTGTCCTCGAAGGCGCTGGCGATGCCGCGCCCTGCGGCGATATGCGCCCCGGCGGTTTCGATGCCGTGCCGGATGGCCAGATTCGGGGTCGTGCGGGCGGCGCTGGTGATCGCGTCGATGACGGTAATGCCGCTGGCGTACAGCATGGCAATCAGGCTGGCGGCTCGCGCAAGCGCCAGCCGTTGCGTGATAGCGCCCGTGAGCGGCAGCCGCAGCGCGAGGGCATGCAGTCGGCGGCGCAGGAGCGGATTGCGCGTCGCGGCGACGCGCAGCGCAATGAACAAGACGATGAGCGTTGGCGGCAGCAGCCAGCCGTATTGCCTGAACCCGCTGGAGAGGGCGACCAGCAAGCGCGTCGACAGGGGCAATGTTTGCCCGCTGCTCTGAAACAGGGTGGCAACCTGCGGCACGACCATCGTGAGCGCCACCACGACGGCCACGGAGAGCACGCCTCCGACGACGAGCGGGTAAATGGCGATTTTGCGGGCGTTCGCCCTCAGCTCATCGGCACGGGCAAGGTCTGCGGCCATCTGGCGCAGCACGGGGGCGAGGTCTCCGGTCAATTCGCCCGCCCGCAGCATGCATCGGAATACTTCGTCGAAGGCTTGCGGATGCTGCTTCATGGCGGCGGAAAGCGGCTGCCCGCGCTCGACTTCGGCGCGCAGCCCGGAAGCGACGGCTTTGATGCCGGAATGCCCCGGCCCGTCGGCTAGGTCGGCCAGGACATCGAGAATCGGGACACCCGCGCCGAGCATCTGTTCGAGGTGAAAACAGAAGTGAATCAGTTCGCGCCTCGGGATGCGCCGCTGTCCCGCGAGCCATGACGGGCGGGCGGGCTTGATGTGGAGCGGTTCCAGCCCGCGTCCGTGCAGTTCCGCTTCGATTCCGGCGGGGCTTTCGCCGTCAAGCTCGCCCCGCGTGATTCTTCCGTGCGCGTCGCAGGCGCGGTAACGGTAGCGCCTCATTGCGTTTCCCGCGTTTTTTGCAGCGTTCCCGCCAGGGGCGCGAGCGGCCCCAGGACGCGGAACAGTTCTTCAGGAGACGTGCTGCCGTCCATCGCCCTGCGCCGCCCGTCGTCGGCGAGGGTGAGATACCTTTTTTGCGAACGCGCCACGGACGCGATTTCGGCAGGGGATGCCCCGGTAGCGATGAGTTCGTCGAGCGAGCCGTCCATGTTCAGCACTTCAAAAATCGGCAGCCTGCCGCGATACCCGCGCCCCGCGCAGGCCGGACAAGCGCCCGCGTGGGCGAGGATGAGGCCGTCGCTGTTCTCCCCGGTAGGCAGGCCGAGGCGCTGGCATTCTTCGGCGCTTGCCGGCGCCAGGGCGCGGCAGTGCGGGCAGAGGCGGCGCACGAGGCTCTGCGCGATGACGCCGCGCAGGTTGTCGGCCAAGAGCGCCGGACGGATGCCCAGATCGAGCAGCCGCGCAATGGCGCCGATGGCGGAATTGGTATGGAGGGTGGCGAAGACGCGATGCCCGGTCATCGCGGCGCGGATGGCCATTTCCGCCGTTTCGGAATCGCGTATCTCGCCCACGAGGATGATGTCCGGGTCTTGCCGCAGCAGGGCGCGGACGCCAGTGGCGAAGCTGATTTTTGCCGCTTCGCTTACGGCGCTCTGGCGGACGCGGGGCATTGGGGCTTCCACCGGGTCTTCCAGCGTCATGATGTTGACGGACTCTTCATCGAGATGCCCGAGCATGGCGTAGAGGGTGGTGGTCTTGCCGCTGCCAGTCGGGCCAGTGACGAGAATCAGCCCTTCGGGATAGGCGAGCATCCGCTCGATGGCCGAGCGCCGCGCCGCATCGAACCCAATCTTGTCCAGCGGAACGATGCCGCGCCGATAGTCGAGGATGCGCAGCACGATGTTTTCGCCGTGCAGCGTCGGCATGGAGGAGACGCGGAAATCAACCGCCCGTCCGGCGACGGTCATTGAGACGCGCCCGTCCTGCGGGGCGCGTGTTTCCGCGATGTTCAAACCCGCCATGACTTTGAGGCGCACGGTCATCGCGGGCCAGTGGTTGAGGTGCAGGGCGCGGACTTGCTGGAGGATGCCGTCGACGCGGTAGCGGATGCGCAGGAAACCGGATTCCGGCTCAAAGTGGATATCCGAGGCTGCCGTTTTCACCGCGTCGATGAGCAGCGCGTCGACCAGCCGCGTGAGCGGATGCCCCGCTTCGTTTATGGACGGGGCGGCGGCGGTTTCAAGCTCCTGAAGAATGTCGTCGATGGCAAGCTGATAGCCGTAATGGCGGTCGATGGCTTCGCGGATTTCGGATTCGGCGGCCAGCATCGGGCGCAAGCGCAGCCCGGTTCCGCAATGCGCCGCCAGCGCGTCGAGCGTGATGAGGTCCTGCGGGTCGGCCATTGCCACGGCTAAAGTGGCGGCGGCTTCATCGAAGGATAGGGGCAGCACGGCATGGCGGCGGGCGAACGCTTCAGGCACGCGCGCCAGCGCGGCGGGGTCTGCCACCGCGCCGTTGAGTTCCACGGCTTGCCGGCCCAGCCGCTTCGAGAGCGCGTCGCGCAGCATGTTTTCGGTGATGAAACCGAGTTCCACGCACAGCCGCCCGAAGGGCAGGGGCTTGTGCGTCTGCTCATGCAGGGCGATGCGCAACTGGTCGTTGCCAATCAGTCCGGCGGCAAGCAGGGCTTGCCCGATGGGCGCGGCGGAAGTGTGCGGAGGCAGCCCGGTCATGGCGCGTCGTGCCGCATGAAGGAGGTGCTCGGCAGCATTGCCTGTTCCGGCGCGTAATCGCCATTGACCCCCGGATGCCGGATCAGGCGCGGGCGCAGGAAAATGACCAGTTCGGTGCGGCGGACGCTGTTTTCACGGCGCGTGAAAAATTCGCCCAGCAGCGGTATCGCGCCAAACAGCGGGATGCGTCCCGTGTCGGCATCGAGCTTGTCCTCCATCAGCCCGCCGAGGACGGCGGTTTCGCCATCGGCGAGCCGGAGCACGGATTCCATTTCGCGGGTGCGTATCTGCGGCACGCGGTTCGGGATGTTGCCGAGCGACGGGTTGGGGTCGTCCTTGAACCCGGAAATGCTGGAAATGGTGGGGCGTACGCCGAGGATGATTGAGCCGTCGCGCCCAATCTGCGGGGTGATGGCCATCACCAGCCCGACCGACACGGATTGCGGGCGGGTGGTGGCGGTGACTTTTTCGCGGTCGGTGCTGGTGTATTCGGTGACGGAAGCGTCGACGAGAAAATAGACCACTTCCTCGACCACTTTGAGAATCGCGGTCTGGTTGTTGAGCACGGAGAGCTTCGGGCTGGAAAGCACCTTGACCGTTCCGAAGGTTTCCAGCCAGTCCAGCCGGATGTCGAGGCTGTTCGAGAGGTAGGAGACCGACGGCAGCATGCTGGCGGTATCGTTCGCCCCGCGTGGCGTCATGCTGACGAGCGGCGCGCCCAGGCGGTTCCAGTCGATGCCCTGCCGATAGCCGTCGGCAAGGGTGACTTCGGCAATCGTGGCCTCGACCATCACTTGCCGCTGCGCCGCGCTTTGCACGAGTTCGATGAATCCCGCCACTTTGCGGTGCTGGCGGGCGCTGGCGAGCACCATCAAGATGCCCGTTTCGCGGTTGCTGATGACCGAGGCGGGGCGTTCCGTGTTTGAGCCTTGTGGCTTTTGCCCCTCCTCCATGAGCAGGGCGCGGATATTGTTTTCGAGCGTCTCCCAAAAATGGTTCGCCGCCTTGGTGGCAATCTGGGTGAGCGAGGCGTTTCCGCCGCTGCTGGCGGCTTGGGCATGGGCATCCACCGCGCTGCTGGTGGTGGCAATTTGCGTGCTGGTGGCAATGGCGCTGTTCATGTCACGCGCCAAATTGACGTAGTCGATGCGGTAGGCGTGCAAAAACGGCGTATCCGGCAGGGCAATGAGGCGCTTGCCGTTGAATTCGCAGCGCAGTTCGGCTTGGCGGCAAAGGCTTTCAATCAATTCCGGCAAGGGGCGGTCGAAAACGCTCAGGCTGATGGAACCTTCCACGGCGGGATGCAGTTCGAGGTCAATCCGCTGGTCACGCGCCAGCGCCGCCAGCACTTGCCTGACGGGGGCGAGATGAACGTCGAGCGAATAAGTTGGGGTTGGCGCGGGCGCGGGAGGCGTGACGGGTACGGCGGCGCTGGCTTTTTCTGCGGATATTTCAGAAGCCTGATTGCGATTGCTTTCCGCCATCAAATGCCCATGAGACGGCATGCGTCCAGCGTCTCGTGGCTGCGGCATCTGTGCACATCCCGCGAGTGCAGCGGCAAGAAGCACAAGCAGAAATGTTAAGTGTTTTTGCATATTCAATATGTTTATTGATGATGTCGAAAACATATCATTAGGTAATTATCGTGGTCAACGGAATATGCGAAAAAATTATTAAGCATTAAAAAATGTCACGACATTATCATTTTTGCACTGCCTGCCGAACGTTTGTGGGCGACGAGAGAGGGAAGGCGTTCTGTAGGGCTATTTTGCGCAGCTCAATAAAAGCCTTCCAAAGGCGCGGCTGCCGAGATTTAGAATGCGGTTTCGTTCCAACTCATCGACGGTTTCATGTTCATCCAGCCCATTCCAACCCTGCGGTGCGACGGAAATACCCTTGTCATCCTTGACCAGACATGTTTGCCTTGGCGCGTTGCGGAACGTCGGCTTGCCACGCTTGAAGAGGTTGCGGAGGCGATTTCGGCGATGCGGGTGCGGGGCGCACCGCTGATTGGCTGCGCGGCGGCTTTTGGCGTGGCGCTGGCGCTGTCGGGAGGAGACGCAAATGAAGCCGCGCTTGGGGCTGCGCTGGCGGCATTGCGGGCAACGCGCCCCACCGCCGTCAATCTCGCGTGGGCGCTGAACCGCATGGAATCGCGCCTCGCGCCGCTTGCCTCAGCGGCGCGGCG
>JAITVD010000047.1 GCA_031285965.1 Azoarcus sp. | reverse complement strand
AGCCCGCGCCGCGACCGCTGCTCTCGGAGAGTGTGGCATCCGACTTGAAGCGGTGGCACGAGATGCTGACCGATGCGAGAGTGAGCGACGGACGCTGATCGGGGCTTGGCCGATGGACTGAGGCCGCCCCCGTCCGCGATCTTTTCCTAGCATCGGAAAATAGCTGTGTCGCGGGCGGTATTGGTTGACATGTTTCAGAGCACGATGGTTAACTTGGCGAACTGCTATCTCCGTGGCAGAACCATGAAGGAAGCCATGACATGTACCGCATAGGTTTGCCGGGCTGGAAACTGCTGGCAAGAATGGGCGTGCCTATGCTTGTACGTGTCACCGTCGTGCGTGACGACGAGGCTGGCTCGTATTGGGCTACAAGCCCTGACCTTGACGGGCTTGCGGTATGCGGTAGCACCCTTGACGAACTGGGCGCGGAAGTGACAGGCGCTTGCGACGTGCTGCTTGAGCTGGCGCTTTCGACGCGGCATATCAACGCCCGCGCCCGCATGACTTACGAGCCGCCCCTTTGCGCCTAGCCGCGTCCACTAATGCACGGGTACTACGAGCGCGTCGCCGTCCGGCTTAAGCAGGCAGGCTATAGCTTCTTGCGCGGCGGGAAAGGGAGCCATGAAATATGGACGAACGGCATCCGAAACCAGACTGTTTCCCACAATATGCCCAGCCGCCACATGGCCAACGAGATCATGAAGCAGGCGGGAATAGGCTGCCGATTCTGAGGTGTTTTGAGCACTTGCGCCGTGGCGGCGTGGGCTGTCAAGGGGGTGGCGGAAAATTCCATCGGTATCATGCCAAAAAAGCCCGGTTTATGACAAATGCTGTCTAAGCACTGCTCGGAAGCCAAGCGGAATCAAGGGGTGCGTTTTGTGTTTTTCAGTGCTTTTCTTAGACACATCAATAAAAAAATGTAGTGTTTTCATGATATTAAGCGTATATTTTGCAGTTCTAACGCAGAACCGCCCACTTTCATTCGCGCATTGCGCAAAAGCGCCTAGGTCGACGTTTCATGAGCATCATCCAGAACCGCAAAGCCCATCATGATTTCTTCATCGAAGAAAAGTTCGAGGCTGGGCTTGTGCTCGAAGGCTGGGAAGTGAAGGCCATCCGCGCCGGACGCGCCAATATCAAAGAGAGCTATGTCATTGTGCGCGGCGAGGAAATGTTCATCCTCGGTATGCACATCACTCCGCTGGCAAGCGCCTCGACCCATATCAAGGCTGACCCTGTCCGCACCCGTAAGCTGCTGCTCCATGCCAAGGAAATCGCCCGCCTGATCGGCAAGGTCGAGCGCGCCGGATATACGCTGGTTCCCGTCGACTTGCACTGGTGCAAGGGGCGCGTGAAAGCCGAAATCGGCTTGGCGAAAGGCAAGAAACTCTACGACAAGCGGGATGATGAGAAAAAGCGCGACTGGGACAGGGAAAAAGCGCGGCTGATGCGCGAGAAAGGGTAGGCGCGTTTTTGTATAATGCGCGGTTCAGGATAGGCAGACGCGGAAGAATCATGCTGATGCCATGAACGCATAACATCCCAAAACCCGAGGAGAGCACGATCATGCCATCCGACAACCCAACTGTTGTCTACACCGTCACTGATGAAGCCCCGATGCTGGCGACTGCGGCTTTTTTGCCGGTCGTGCGCGTCTTTGCCGAGTCGGCGGGCATTCATGTGGCCGAGTCCGATATTTCGCTGGGCGCGCGCATTCTTGCCGAATTTCCCGATTATCTCGATGACGCGCAGAAAGTGCCTGATGCCCTTGCCGAGCTTGGGCGGCTGACCTTGGAGCCGGGCGCAAACATCATCAAGCTGCCCAATATCAGCGCCTCGCTTCTCCAACTGGTCGCCGCTATCCGCGAGTTACAGGGCAAGGGCTACAAAATTCCCGACTATTCTGAAGACCCGCAGAGCGAAGAAGAAAAAGCGGTCAGGGCGCGTTATGCCCGCTGTCTTGGTTCTGCCGTGAACCCCGTGCTGCGCGAAGGCAATTCCGACCGCCGCGCGCCGATGTCGGTAAAAAACTATGCGCGTCGGCATCCGCATTCGATGGGCAGATGGAAGCAGGCTTCCCAAACCCATGCTTCGTTCATGAAGGCGGGCGACTTCTACCACGGCGAAAAGTCGATGACGCTCGACTGCGCCCGCGACGTGAAGATGGAACTGGTCACAAAAAGCGGCCAGACCATCGTGCTCAAGCCGAAAGTCTCACTGCTCGCGGGAGAGATCATCGACTCGATGTTCATGAGCAAAAAGGCACTGTGCGCGTTTTACGAGGAGCAGATGCAGGACGCGCTTGACGCGGGCGTGCTTTTCTCGCTGCATGTCAAAGCCACCATGATGAAAGTCTCGCATCCCATCGTGTTCGGCCATTGCGTCAGAATCTATTACAAAGAAGCCTTCACCCGGCACGAGCGGCTTTTCAAGGAACTGGGTATTAACGTCAATAACGGCATGGCCGACCTTTACGAGAAAATTGCCACGCTGCCCGAAACATGGCGCGACGAAGTCATCCGCGACCTGCACGCCTGCCATGAGCATCGCCCCGAACTGGCGATGGTCGATTCCGCCAAGGGCATCACCAATTTCCATTCGCCCAACGACATGATTGTCGATGCCTCCATGCCCGCGATGATTCGTGCGGGCGGCAAGATGTATGGCGCGGGCGGCAAGCAAAAAGATGTGAAGGCCGTGATGCCGGAGTCCACTTTCGCGCGCATCTATCAGGAGATGATTAACTTCTGCAAGACCAATGGCGCGTTCGACCCCCAAACGATGGGTACTGTACCGAACGTTGGCCTCATGGCGCAGCAGGCCGAAGAATACGGCTCGCACGACAAGACTTTTGAAATTTCGGAGGACGGCACGGCCAATATCGTTGATTTGGAAACCGGGGAGATATTGCTGTCGCAGGAAGTGGAAGAGGGCGACATCTGGCGCATGTGCCAAGCTAAGGACGCCGCCGTCCGCGATTGGGTGAAGCTGGCGGTTGCCCGCGCCCGTAATTCCGGCATGGCGGCTGTGTTTTGGCTCGACGGCTACCGCCCGCACGAGGCCGAACTCATCAAAAAGGTCAAAGCCTGCCTTGAGGAGCATGACACGGCGGGGCTGAACATCCGCATCATGTCCCAGGTACGCGCCATGCGCTACACCTTGGAGCGCGTCGTGCGCGGTCTTGATACCATTGCCGTCACTGGCAACATCCTGCGCGACTACCTCACCGATTTGTTCCCCATCATGGAACTGGGAACAAGCGCCAAAATGCTGTCTATCGTGCCGCTCATGGCGGGCGGCGGCATGTACGAAACGGGCGCGGGCGGCTCCGCGCCGAAGCACGTCCAGCAGCTTGTCGAAGAAAACCACCTGCGCTGGGATTCGCTTGGGGAATTCCTCGCGCTCGCGGTTTCGTTTGAGGACCTCGGCATCAAGACCGGCAATGCCCGCGCCCGGATTCTTGCCAGAACGCTTGACGAGGCCACCGGAAAGCTCCTCGACAACGACAAATCCCCCTCGCGGCGCACCGGCGAGCTGGACAACCGGGGCAGTCAGTTCTACCTGACGCTTTACTGGGCTGAATCGCTTGCGGCGCAAACCGAGGATGCCGAACTCGCCGCCCGCTTTGCGCCGTTTGCCGAAAAACTGGCTGCCAGTGAGCAGGCCATCCTTGCCGAATTCAAGACAGTGCAGGGCAGGGCGGTTGACCTTGGCGGCTACTACCGCGTCGATCCTGAAAAATGCGCCTCCGTTATGCGCCCCAGCAATACTTTCAACGCGGCGCTGGCATCGCAAGGGGCGCAGAGCCAATGCTGCGCGGGCGGAATGTGCGGTGTGGCCGATTAGGTTTTTGGCATAAGAAAACCAGCGCAGCGGTTGTTATAGCCGCTGCGCTGGGTTGTTTAGGAATGCCGCTCTCTGTGCTTACCAGCTAAAGCTATCTGGGTCAGCCGCAGGCATGATTCTTTCATTCCTGTTCAGCTTGGCAATTGCCGCCATATCGTCTTTGGACAGTTCAAAGTCGAATACTTTGATGTTTTCCGCGATATGCGCAGGATTCTTTGATCGCGGGATAACAATCAGCCCTCTCTGAATGTGCCACCGGATTATGGTTTGCGCGGCGCTTTTATTATATTTTTTTGCAATGCCGATAATCGCTGCGTCATTCAGAACCTTGCCTTGAGCCAGAGGAGACCAAGATTCCACGGCAATGCCATAGTTGCGCGTGGCGGCGACGTTTGCCTCTTGCGTGTGGTAGGGATGAATTTCGATTTGGTTGACGACGGGTTTTATTTTTGCGTATTTCAGCAGGGCTTCAATATGGTGCGGATTGAAGTTGCTGAAGCCGATGCTTTTTATAAGCCCTTTTTGGACGTATTCCTCCATGACTTCCCATGTTTCTTGAATGCGTCCTTTGGCGGGCCAATGAATCATGAAAAGGTCAATGTATTCGCCCCCCAGCAATTCAATGCTTTTGTCGATGGAATCCTTTTGGGGAGGATTGCGCATGCTGCTCGTCCAGATTTTCGAGGTAATGAAAACATCCTTTCGGGCAATCCCGCTCTGTTTGATGCCTTGCCATACCTCTTTTTCGTTCCCGTATATCTGAGCGGTATCAAAGAGCCGATACCCGGCCTCGATAGCCGCCCTAACGCTCGTGACGGTGTTTTCCGCCAACTGCCATGTCCCCAGCCCAAGTTGCGGAATGCTCATTCCGTTGTTCAGGGCGATGCGCGGAACTCCTGCCTTTTGGGCGGCGAAAGCCGCCCGCGCCATGCCAGAAGAGCCCAGCAAACCGGACACCAGCCCAGCCTTGCCGATCATAATGCTGCCGGCGGCAATCAACGGGGTTTTCATGAAATCACGTCTGTGCATGTCGTTCTCCTTTTTCCGTTCTGACGATGGACAGGCCGCTTTTGCGCCTGATGGAATGGGTACGATACACCAGAATTACGCTATACCCTAGTCGTTTTGCTTAAGCCATTGCGCTGCTGGTACTCTACGTGTACAATGCCAATGTTCTCATCCATAGTACTCAAAGTAGAAAGATATGCCTTCGCCCTTGCTGCCTTACGGAAAATCCAGAAGCCTGACCCACGGTGAAATTATGTTCGCCCAAAAAATATTTGGCGCTTCCATCCAATATACGTGGGTCAAAATCCATCATGGAAAGTACATGCGGTTTCAACCAGATCATGTCGTGATGACACCCAATGGGGAGATTTATTTTCCAACGAGATTCTATCAGAATGATTATTCTTCTACGCTAAGGCATGATTTGAAACATTTATTCATTCATGAAATGGCACATGTCTGGCAATACCAGCTAGGTTATCTAGTCAAAATAGCTGGAATTTTTCAGAGTTCTATAGGATACGGTTATGACTATAAGCTCAAGCCTGATACTGTATTTTCGGATTATCCAATGGAAGCACAGGCTAATATCATTGCTGATTATGCTATGTTTGATTACCATTCGTCGAAAGGTGAATTCAAGAAGTCATCATATAGCCTACAAGAATTACAGGCTATACTCAAAAATTTTATCAACAACCCAAGCAGTAAAGAAAATTTACCTAAAGACAGCAACCGCAAATGTGAAATAGAGCCTAATTCCGCTGATTGTTTAACTCGATAAGGCGAAGATCATGAAAAAACACTTATTGTTCTGTGTGATAGCTTTTCTAGCAGGTGGATGTCTCCATCATAGCCCTTATCTTTATGACCATGAAATCACTATTGCTCTGAAAGATGATGTGCCTTGTTTTGGGCTTGCGGACGATGAGCAAATTTTTGGTGAGCAATTCAATATTTTTATTGTATCAATCTCGCATAATGTTGCTGATCAGTTTCCAAAGCTAGTGATGAGTAAAGATATGAAAGGGAATACACTGCAATCTGGAGAATGTATTCCATATGGAGGAACAGCGTTAGAAAGCAATGTCTTGTATGGCATTAACATCGGTGGATATTTTATAAAACAACGTTCTGGTGAAAGACATAATTATGCTGGAGCATTCTGTTTTTCCGAAAATAAAAATGGCGAAAAGATTCTTCATCATTTCAAAACAGGAGAGTACCCTGCATCTTGTCCTGTGAGCAGTGATGAATAAGAAAAAGTGCTTGCTGTTAAGTGTGTTGGCTATGTTCTCAAGCGGATGTCTTCATCATAGCCCTTATCTTTGTGACCATGAAATCACTATTGCTCTGAACTTGACGCTGGTGTGCTTTTCTGAGATACTTTCGGAATAGGTTTTTTGGGGTATTTGGAAAGTGGCTGTTGTGCAAAAAATCGTTTTGTCTATCAATGAATCCATGACCAGAGCCGACCATTCTGGCTCGATTTTTGCACCTACCTACCTACCTACCTACCTACCTACCTACCTACCTACCTAGCGCACTGTCCCTCTTCGCGCCCGCCTCCAGGCGCAAGCGCAACTTTCTGCGTTTCCCAAAACTTCAAAAACACCTTTCCGCCTCGTTCCTGTTTGGAGCGGGGCTTTTTTGCTTTGTACACAACCTCACTGTCACGGAGGCATAACCCATGAAGCGTAGCGTATCCTTTCTTCTCGCGCCCCTCCTGGCGCTTTCCCTGCCTTTCCCGGCCCTGGCCGGGCAGACCATCGTTATTGACAGCACAAATAACCCCGCCAGCGGTACTCCTGTGTCCGGCAACGGTAATCTGCCAGCCGGTTCCAACCCCTCACCATGGCCGACTGCCGCTGATGACAATCATGTGATCGTCAACAGCGGTGGCTCTATAGGCGCTAATGTTTACGGCGGGAGATCCGAAGACCTTATAGGTAGTAGTCCGGTCACGGCCACGAACAACAGCGTCACCATCAACCCCGGAGGAACGAAGGCAACGACGGGCTACCATATTTACGGCGGGTATGCCCTAACCTCTCTCTATGAGGCCAGGGCCACGAACAACCACGTCATCATCAACGGCGGCACGGTGCAGGGGGGCAGTATTTACGGCGGATTCGCCGACGCCTCCACCACCAACGCCAGGACCATAGCCACGGGCAACAGCGTCACCATCAAAGGCAGCCCGACTCTGAATGGCGTCTATGGGCTATACGGCGGGGTAGGCACCGGCGACGGCATGGGCGACACCTTCAGCGGCAACACCCTGAACCTTCATTCCCCCATAACCGTACAGGAGATGGCAAATTTCCAGAACCTGAACTTCTACCTGCCAGCGACTCTGGGAGCGGGCGGCACGATGCTCACTGTCACCGGAAACGCCTCCCTGGTAAGCGCAACAGATGGCACACAGTCCACGGTCAACGTGGGCATTGACGGGAGAGGCTCGCCCCTCGCGGTCAATGATACGGTAACGCTCATAAACGCGGGCACGATGACCGGCGGGGTGACGAACAGCACGGCCAACGGCGCAGGGATGCAGGGCGTAACCCTGAAATACGAGTTCGACATCACGGCGGATACTGCCGCCGGACTGCTTACCGCCACTGTGACCAAGGCCGATACGTCCCAACAGGCCAAGGCGCTTTCCGAAGGCTTTCTGGCCGAAATGATCCTGTTGAACCAGGCCGGGGATCTTGTCGCTGGTGCAGGTACGGCCCATGCCGTGAGCGCGACGCAGGGAGCGGCGGGCGGTAACGGGCTTCGGGGCTTCGCCGCTTTTTCCGGCGGCTGGTCACGCTACGACACGGGGTCGTATGTGGATATGTCCAGCCTTTCCATGATGACCGGCGTTGCCTATGGCGTTGACACCACCCCCGGCCACTTGACTCTCGGCGCGTTCTTCGAGTTCGGCTCAGGCACCTACGATACCTACAACTCTTTCAGCAACGCGGCTTCCGTGGACGGTGCTGGCGACGCCTACTATGCCGGCGGCGGCATCCTTGGGCGCATGGATTTTCAGAACACCGGGCCGGGCCGCTTCTATACGGAAGCCTCCGCCAGAATAGGCCGGATACACGGCGAATACGACAATTCCGGTCTTATGGACGGCATGGGCCGCATGGCGGGCTATGATTCCTCCTCACTCTATTACGGTCTGCACTTCGGAACGGGCTACCTCTGGAACGTCACGGAAAAGATTTCCATCGACCTGTACGGCAAATACTTCTGGACACGGCTGGAGGGCGATTCCGTCACCCTCTCCACCGGCGACCCGGTGGATTTCCAGGCCGTGGATTCCAATCGCCTGCGCTTTGGTTCTCGTTTCTCCTACGCCGTGAGCGAATACGTCAGTCCCTACATCGGCGCGGCCTATGAGCATGAGTTCGATGGCGAGGCGCGGGCTACGGCCTACGGCTACGCTATTGACGCGCCGGACTTGGAAGGCGGCACGGGCATCGGCGAAATCGGCCTGACCCTCAAGCCCTCACAAACCCAACCCCTGTCCTTTGATCTTGGGTTGCGGGGCTATACCGGAGTGCGCGAGGGCGTAGCGGGGAGCTTGCAGGTGAAGTTCGAGTTTTAACGATTTTCCACCAGCCCCCATGCGCGGCGCGGCGTCGATAACGACGATTCGCGCCGCGCTTCATTTTGTTGACGCTGGCGTATGGCCGGTGCGGGCATGTGTCCGCTGCGGAACGAAAATACCGCTGCATAAAGAAAGTACGGCGACAGTGAAAGGTATGGGGCGCTCCGCGTAAATCCGTCAGGCTTCACAATGAGTACGGAAAATGGAAAAGGACACACGGACGGGAAGAGCGGACGCATGGAAAGGCGCGGCGGAAGGAAAGCTGGCAGCGCCATACTTCTGCACAGTTGGGAGCACACGATGTCGGGTAAAAGACCAGCACCTACCGGAAACACAAGGCGTACATGGCCTTGGCCGCAAGGCGTTTATCGCCCTTGATGAAAGCCTGAAATAACCCACCCTCTACCGAGCATTAGCTAACCTCCTCGCCAAGCAGGAATACGCGCTAGCGCGGCAAATCCGTCAAATGGAGAAACTGTTCAAGTTCCTGGTGGATTTTTTCGGAGCGCATGCCGCTCCTGACGCTGTCTTTCACCTGTGCGGAGTAACGGCATTGCTGGCCGCCGTGGCCGCCGTGGCGGGCGATGGCGCGGGCTTTTTCCATAAAAGCGGGGTAGGGTTGCGGGCCGCGGTTCAGCACTTGCGTGATGCCCGGTATGGACTGCGCGGCATCTTCGCGCTCGGGGGGCCAGGCGGATTTGACGATGACGTTTCCGGGGCGCAACTCGATTTCAAGCAGGTATTGAACCCTGCTCGCGTCGTCGAACCAGCAGGGCGGCAGGGTTTTGTCGTTGTGGGACGCAAGGCGGGTACGCAAAAAAGCGAGTTGTCCGCGCAAGGCGCTGTCGGTCGCGCCTCCGGCGGCGGTTTTCGTGCCTAATCCGTCCAGCGCCGACCTGAATAATTGCGAGTCGGCAATCAGCCATTGTTCCCACGCGGCTTCTTGCCCCGGCATGAGCGGCAGGCCGAGTTCGCTCTCGACCAAGGTTTCGATGTTGCGCTTGAAGCGGATGGCGGCCAGCGCGCGGGAGACGATTTCGTTGTCGGTGAGTTTGGATGCGCTCTGGCCGGGCGTGGCTAGAAGTTCCTGTTCCATGCGCGCGCGCAGTTCGAGCGCCGAAACCAGCGCCTCCGCGTTGGCGCTATTCAAAACCGGGGTACTGCTTGCTTGCGTCAATATTTTTTTGGCTTCGGACAGCCCCATGACCTGTGCGCTGAGTTCCTGTGTCCGTTTCTTTTCAGTTGCGAGTTCGGCCTCTACTTTCGCTTTGTCGAGCAAACTCTGAATGACTTTGTCGGCCTCCATGCCGCCTTCTTGGAGAAGGGGCTGAAGTTCTTTCCGGGCGGATTCAAACGCTTGCTGCGACGCTTGGAGCAGGGCGGTTTCCTGCTGTTGCCCCAAACGGGCGACCGCCTCCGTGCGCGCGATGTCCGCGCTGGCATACATCCGGCTGAACATGGTCAGCAGGAAAAAAATGAGAATGAACGCGATTCCGATCAGGGAAAGCCTGAAAACGCTGTCGCCGCCTCTATACATCAGTCGCTCGTATCAAAAAAACGTTTTATTTGTTCGTCATTGCCCGTCAGGCAGGATGCCCGCTTGTTCCTGAAAATGCCGCCGCATCGACATAAGAGCTTGTTTTATAAGCGAAAGCTCTTTGTTTGACTGAAGAGTGCTTGTTTGCTGTTCGGACAGCAGCCGAGCCTGTGCCTGAAACGCGGACAGCATCCCTTCCTGTTGCTCGCGGCTGATTTCAATGATCTGCGCCAAATCGTTGCCTTGTTCTTCCTGCTGCAAACGGTTGGCTTCGATGATTTGCTTCATGGCCTGGCTCTGCGCCATAAGGGCAGTGGCCATGTCGCTGTATTGTTTTTGGCCGGTTTCGATCTGCTGGGTCAGCGCCTTGCCCTGCGCGATGACGGCAGCGGACATTTCGGTCTGGCGGGCGCGTCCGGTTTCGAGCGCCTGTCCCTGCTTGGCCATTGCGGCGGATATTTCCGCGAACTGTTTCTGGCTGGTTTCGATGTGCTGCGTCAGCGCCCGGTTTTGGGTCATGATCGTGCCCGAAACATCGGACTGCTGCTTGCGGTTGTCCTCGATTTGTTTGGATAGGGATTGGCTTTGCGCGATGACCGCGTCCGAAATGTCGCCGTAGCGTTTTTGGCTGGCTTCGATGTGCGCGGCCAGCCCGTCGAACTGTTTCTGGCTGTTTTCGATTTGATGGCTCAAGGATTGGGCTTGGGCGGCGAGCGCGGCTTCCATGTCCTGATACTGCTTTTGGGCCATGTCGATGTATTGAGCCAAGGTTTGGCTCTGGTCGAGAATCGCTTCCGATATTTCGGCCTGCTGCTTTTGGTTGCCTTCAATGGCCTGGCTGTGGGTAATGACGGCGAGGGAGAGGTTGTCGTGCTGTTTCCTGCTGCTTTCAATCTGGCTGGACAACGCCTGCCCCTGCGCGGCGATGGCGACCGCCATTTCGGTCTGCTGCTGACGGCTGTCATCAACATATTGCGCCAGCGTGCGGGTTTGGGAAATGGCCGAGGCGGAGATTTCTTCGTGCTGCTTGCGGGTGGCTTCGACGTTTTCGCTCAATGCTTGCCCTTGGGCGAGAATGGCTTCCGAGAGTTCCTCATGGCGCTTTTTGCTGATTTCGACATGTTCGAGCAGCGTCTCGTTTTGCGCGGAGATTGCGCCTAGAACTTCGGACTGCTGCTGCTGGGCGATTTCAGCCTGCCGGGACATGGCATGGCTCTGGGCAACGACCGCGCTGGACACGTTGGTGTATTGGCTGTGGCTGTCCTCGACGAATTGCTGGAGCGCCTGGCTTTGGGTGGAGAAGGCGGATGAAACATCGGCATGCTGCTGCCGCGCCAGTTCGATGTTCCGGGACAGGGCCTCGGTCTGGGTGACGATGACGGAGGAGATTTCGGCGTACTGCTTCTGGCTGGCCTCGACGTGCTGGACGAGGGCTTCGGCTTGCGCGATGACCGCCGTCGAGGCTTCGGCATGCTGGCGTTTGTTGCTCTCGACAAATTGCATCAAGGCTTCGTGCCGTTGCTGGTCGTTTTCAAGCTGCCGCGCCAGCGCCTGTCCCTGCGCTGTGACCGAGGACGACAGTTCGGCGTATTGTTCGCGGCTCATGTCGACCTGTTTTCCGAGGGCTTCGCTCTGCGCCATGATTGATGTCGAGGTATCGAGCAGTTGCTTCTGGCTTGTCTCGATGTATTGAATCAGCATTTGCGCCTGGGTCGTGGCCTTGTCCGTCAGTTCGGCCTGATGCTTGCCCTGCGCGATGACCGTAGCGGAGAGTTCCGAGAATTGATCGCGGTTTTCGTTGATCTGCTGCGCGAGCGCCTCGCTTTGCGAGACGATGGCCGCAGAGGCTTCCAACTGCTGTTTCTGGGTGGTTTCGACGTAATGGGCGAGCGCCTGCGTATGGGAGACGACCGCCGACGAGATGTCGTTGTACTGCTTGTGGTTGCTTTCGGCCTGACGCGCCAGAACGTCGGTCTGCGTCTGGACGGCGGCGATGATCTGAGACTGCTGCTCGACGTTTTGGGACAGCGTCCTGCTTTGAGCCGAGATTTCAGTCAGCGCGGCGTCTTGGCGCTGCTGGCTGCTTTCGATGTATTTGCCCAGTGCTTCGCTTTGGGCGGCGACCGCGCCGGAAACTTCGTCGTAGCGTTGGTTGCTGGCATCGATGTGGCGAGCCAGCGCCTCGCTTTGCGCGGCAAATCCGCTGATAGCTTCCGATTGCTGCTGCTGGTTGTTTTCGATGGATTCGGTCAGGGTGCGGCTTTGGGCAATCGCCATTTCGGACAGTTCGGCCTGCTGCTTGCGGGAGAGGTCGATCTGCTGCGCCAAGGCTTCGGTTTGCGCTGAAACCGCTGTCGAGAGCCGTGTCTGCTGGTCGATATTTTGAGCCAGCGCCTCGCTTTGGGCCAGCACCGTGGCCGATGTGTCGGCAAATTGCTGGCGGCTGGCACTGATTTGCTCGTTCAGCGCGGCTCCTTGGGCGACGAGCGCGGCAGCCATTTCGGCCTGCTGCTGCTGGCTGGCATCGACGTAGCGGGCAGTTTCTCTGGACTGGGAGGCGATGGCTTCCGACATGTCGGCGAACTGCTTGCCGTTGACCGCGATTTGCTTGGTCAGCGATTCGCTTTGGGCCTTAATCGAAGCAATCATCGCGTTCTGCTGCTGCTGGCTGACCTGCACGTATTTGCTCAGAACCTCCGTCTGGGTCACGACTGCGGACGATACCTCGTCGATGTTGTCCTGCGTGGAATGCAAGGACTGGGCGATGGCATCCATCGTTTCGATATGGCCTTTGGTATTGGCAAGAAGGTTTTCCTGTTCTTTTGCCAGTTCGATGACATGGCCCAGTGCGGCACCGATTTCGGTAGAGCATCCGCGCACTTCTGCCAAGGCAGGGGACAGGCTTTCGAGCGAAGCGGTGACATTTCCGGTGAGCGAATTCAAGTTCTGCGTCGTCTGCGCGATGCTGATGCCCAGCTCGTTCAAGGGTTTTTCAAGCGCGCTGACAAAATAGTCATCGGGCAGCGCGATGCCTTCCTGCAAGCGGCTCTCGACCGCTTCCGTATAGCTGTCGATGGAATTGGACAGCTTTTTGCCCGCTGTCTCGATATTGGTCATGGAGCGGGTAATCGAATCCCTGTTCGACTGCGAGAGGTCTTGGAGGGATTTGGTGATTTCCCTGATGTATTTCTCGGCCATGCTGGTCATGTTGAAAGACATCTCCGTCACGGCCTTGTCGGCGCTTCTGGAGATTTCCGTGACTGCGTCGCGGGATGTTTCCGTGACATGGGCGCTGAAGTTCTGCATGTTCGTCAGCGCCTCGTTTAGCTGGCGGTATAGCTTGCGCATGGCACCGATGGCGTTTTCCTCGGCATTGCCCATCGCGTCCTCAAGGCTGGGCTTGAAGCCAACATAGTAGAGCCGGGCAACTAGGCCGATGACGATGGTCACCAGCGCCGCGCCGAACCGCTGCGCGATGATGGACAGTTGCAGGGTGGAATCCCGCATGTCGTACAGGCAAGCCGCGAGCGAGAGAATAGTGGCAATGAAGCCGAGGTAATAGCACGAATCGCCGAAATTCTCGTTTGAAAGCTCCCGCTGGCGGGTCGTTTCCCCTAGCCCGATGTACAGGGTGATGACAAGCAGCGGGACGGCCAGCCAGAACCATAGCTCGGACAGGCCGAGGAATGCGCCTGCCAGGGTCGTGAGAAGCAGCGTGAAAACCGCAAGGAGAAAAAGATATTTGACGTTCATGATTCTGGCTTTCGATTCGCCCCGCCGGGGACGGCAGGGATCGCGTTCAACAATTGTCCAGCAAAAAGGCCGCCGCCAAAACGGGAGGTGCGAGCGCCGACATCAGCAACGTTAGCGGAAAAACGGTTTATTCGGAACCCCGGAAAACACATGGGCGGATTCCGTGAGCGGCAGATTTGGGACGCGGTGGCAATTATCTGCTTCATATACGTACCGACGATTCACGAACGGTAGTCGGCGTTGATTTTCACGTAGTCGTAAGAGAGGTCGCAGGTCCAGACCGTGGTCTCCGCTTGCCCCCGGTTGAGATGGATGCGCACGATGGGTTCGGCGTGCCGCATGATTCGCGCCCCGGTTTCTTCGGCATAGCTTACGGCGCGGCCTCCGCGCTCGGCGACGAGCGTTTCTTCATCAGGGTTCCCAAGCCAGACCCGGAGGCGGGCAACGTCGAGATCGTCGATGCCCGCGTAGCCTATCGCGGCAAGGATGCGCCCAAGATTGGGGTCGGAAGCGAAAAAGGCGGTCTTGACCAGCGGCGAATGGGCGACCGCGTAGGCGACGCGGCGGCATTCCTCGCGGCTTGCGCCGCCTTCGACTTTGACGCTCATGAACTTGGTCGCGCCTTCGCCGTCACGGACGATGGCCTGCGCCAGCCGGATGGCGACCGAAGCGAGGGCGCGGGCAAAAGCGCGGGCTTCATCGCTGGCGGCATTGGTGATTTCAGCGTTCCCCGCCTGCCCGGTGGCAATGGCGATGAAAGAGTCGTTGGTCGATGTGTCGCCATCAACAGTGATGCTGTTGAACGATGCGTCTGCCGCTTCGCGCGTGAGGGTTTCGAGCAGGGATTGTTTGATTGCCGCGTCGCTGGCGATGAATCCGAGCATGGTTGCCATGTTCGGGCGAATCATGCCCGCGCCCTTGGCCATGCCGGTAATCGTGACAGTCTTGCCGCCGAGTGTCAGTTGTTCAGAGACGGCTTTGGCGAGCGTGTCGGTGGTCATGATGGCGTGCGCGGCATCAAACCAGCCGTCCGCCCGCAAATCCGCCACGGCGCACGGCAGCCCCGCGAGCAGCCTATCCATTGGCAGCGGCTCAAGGATGACGCCGGTTGAAAACGGCAGCACTTGATGCGCGTCAATGCCAAGGATGCCCGCCAGCGCCGCGCAGGTGGCGCGAGCGTCTTTTAGCCCTTGTTCGCCCGTGCCAGCGTTGGCGCTGCCCGTATTGATGACCAGCGCACGGATGCCTTCCCGCTGGATGTGCTCTCGACATACCGTCACGGGCGCGGCGCAAAAACGGTTCTGCGTGAAGGTTCCCGATACCCGGCTGCCGGGGACAAGCTCGATGACCGTGAGGTCATTCCGGTTGGCCTTGCGGATGCCCGCCTGCGCCACGCCGAGCCGTATGCCGGGTACAGGCAGCAAGTCGGCGGGATTGGGCGTTTTCAGATTGACGGCCATGATTGCCCCAAGGAATGAGTCAGTTCAGTTTGCCGTGGCAGTGTTTGTATTTTTTGCCGGAACCGCAAGGGCAGGGGTCGTTGCGCCCGATTTTGGGTGCGGCGATGACTGGCGAGCGGTTTCCGGGCGCGGTGTCGGAGGCAAGCGCCTCTTCGTAGTCCTCATGCTGGTAGCGGATATTTTTGGCTTGTGACGGCGCTTCGGCGGCAGCCAGTTGTTCCTCGGCGGCTTCGGTGCGTATCTGGACAGTGAGCAGGATGCGGGTGGTTTCTTGGCTCCAGGCATCTACCAGATTGCTGAAAAGCTGGAACGCCTCGCGCTTGTATTCCTGCTTGGGATTTTTTTGCGCATAGCCGCGCAGGTGGATGCCTTGGCGCAGCAGGTCGAGCGCCGCCAAGTGCTCGCGCCAGAGGTTATCTAGGCTGTTCAGGGTGATGTTGCGCTCGAATTGATGCCAGCCCGCGAGGTCGACCGTTTCGGTTTTTTGCTTGTACGCGGCATCGGCGGTTTCGGCTATGCGCATGAGGATGGCCGTGTCGTCGATGGTCGGTTCGGCCCTGACCCATTCCCCCACCGGAACCTGCAACAGGAAATCCGCCGCCAGCGCCCGTTCGAGCGCGGGAATGTCCCATTGTTCCTCAACGCTTTCCGCTGGAACGTACAGCCGGAAAAGGCTGCTCAGCACTTCGTGGCGCATGCCGCGCACGGTGTCGGAAACGTCTTCGCTTTCGAGCAGCTCGTTGCGGTTCTTGTAGATAACCCTGCGCTGGTCGTTGGCAACGTCGTCATATTCGAGCAACTGCTTGCGGATATCGAAATTGCGCTGTTCCACCTTGCGCTGCGCCGATTCGAGCGAGCGCGTCACCATTGCGTGTTCGATGGCCTCTCCCTCAGGCATCTTGAGCCGCACCATGATGGCGTTGAGCCGTTCCCCCGCGAAGATTTTCAGCAGCGGGTCTTCCAGCGAAAGATAAAAACGGCTCGACCCTGGGTCGCCCTGCCGCCCGGAACGCCCGCGCAACTGGTTGTCGATGCGGCGCGATTCGTGCCGCTCAGTGCCGATGATGTGCAGCCCGCCCGCCGCGATGACTTTGTCGTGGATGGGCTGCCATTCGGCGCGAAGGGCGGCAATGGCGGTTTCCTTTTCGGATTCCGGGCGCTCGGAGGCGCGGACGGCGGCGATTTTCTTGTCGATGTTGCCGCCGAGCACGATGTCGGTTCCCCGTCCCGCCATGTTGGTGGCAATCGTCACTTGCCCCGGCAAACCGGCTTGCGTGATGATTTCGGCTTCGCGCTCATGCTGCTTGGCGTTGAGCAGTTCATGGCGGATGCCTTCCTTCTTCAGCAGGGCGGCGAGGAACTCGTTGTTCTCGATGGAAGTCGTGCCGACCAGCGTCGGCTGCCCGCGCTCGACGCAATCGCGGATGTCGTCGATCACCGCCCGCCATTTTTCATTCGCGGTGCGATAGACCTTGTCGTTGGCGTCCGCGCGTTTCGAGGGACGGTTGGTGGGCACTACGACCGTTTCCAGCCCGTAGATTTGGTGGAATTCGTAGGCTTCGGTATCCGCCGTGCCAGTCATGCCCGCGAGCTTTCCGTACATCCTGAAATAGTTCTGGAAAGTGATGGAAGCCAGCGTCTGGTTTTCGGACTGCACCTTGACGCCTTCCTTGGCTTCGACTGCCTGGTGCAGCCCCTCCGACCAGCGCCGCCCGGTCATCAGGCGGCCCGTGAATTCGTCGACGATGACGATTTCGTCGTTCTGCACGACGTAATGCTGGTCTTTGTGGAACAGCACATGGGCGCGCAGCGCCGCGTACAGGTGGTGCACGAGCAAAATGTTGGCCGGGTCGTAAAGCCCCGCGCCGTCGGCCAGAAGCCCCATCTTGACGAGCCAGCCTTCGGCGGATTCATGCCCTTGTTCGGTCAGCAGCACTTGATGCGCCTTGAGGTCAACGGTGTAGTCGCCCGGCACGGTCACGTTGTCGCCTTCACCTTCTTGGCGCTTCAGATGCGGCGCGATGGCGTTCATCTTGACGTACAGGTCGGTATGGTCCTCCGCCTGCCCGGAAATGATGAGCGGCGTGCGCGCCTCGTCGATGAGGATGGAGTCCACTTCGTCGACAATCGCAAAGTGCTGCCCGCGCTGCACCCGGTCGGCAGCCGAATAGACCATGTTGTCGCGCAGGTAATCGAAACCGAATTCGTTGTTGGTTCCGTAAGTAATGTCTGCCGCGTAGGCTGCCTGTTTTTCTTCATGGCTCATGCGCGACAGGTTGCAGCCCGTCGTGAGGCCGAGGAATCTGTAGATTTGCCCCATCCATTCCGCGTCGCGGCTGGCGAGGTAGTCGTTAACGGTGACGATGTGCACGCCCTTGCCGGGCAGGGCATTCAGGTAAGCGGCCAGCGTGGCGACCAGCGTTTTGCCCTCGCCGGTGCGCATTTCCGAAATTTTGCCCGCGTGAAGCACCATGCCGCCGATAAGCTGAACGTCATAATGGCGCTGGCCGAGCGTCCGCTTGCCCGCTTCGCGCACCACGGCAAACGCTTCCGGCAGCAGGGCGTCGAGTTCCTCGCCCTGCGCGAGGCGGTTTCGGAATTCAATGGTTTTGGCAGCGAGCGCCTCGTCGGAAAGCGCCGAGAGCGAAGGTTCGAGTTCGTTGATGCGCGTGGCGGTTCGGGAATATTGGCGAATCAGGCGGTCATTGCGCGAACCAAATACTTTTTTGAGCAGGCCGTTGAGCATGGAATAAGTTCTGACAATGCAGGAAAATGAGCAGTCTATCACGCCGAGGCGCTCCCGCCCGAACCCGCTTATCCGATGAGTACCCTGTTGCATCGCTATCTGGGGCGTGACACGCCAATTGCCCGCCTCCAAGAACACGCGGCACGCCTTGAGCGGCTGCAAAACGTGCTCACGCCTATCCTTCCGGTGCAGTACGCCAGCGTTTGCCGCGTGGCGAACCTGAAAGAGGACGTGCTGACAATCAGCGTCCGTGGCAGCGCCGTCGCGGTGCGCCTCAAGCAGATGCTTCCTTCGCTGCTCGACCGTTTTGCGCAAGCGGGCTATCTCTTGCAGCGCATCCAAATAAAAGTCGGGCTGCCGGAACCCGTGCCCGAGCACCACGCGCCTGCGGCACGAACCCTTTCGGAGGCCGCGCTCGCGCAGATCATCTCTTTAGCCGCCAGCCTGCCCGCCGACGCGCCCCTGCGCGCCTCGCTGGAAACATTGGCTCGCCGTGCGCGAATCCGTCTTGAAAACTGACAGCGCACATAGCTTCAGAAGCTGGCGCAAAAGCAAACAGGGGAATCAGTTCAAGCCGTAAAAGAACAATTGTCGGCGACAGTCTGCATTTGTGCCACTTGATCGTATTTTTGTATCCGGCTGCGCGGACGGAGTGAGGTAGGTATCTGTTGAATTAGTGATGCTTTTTTAGGCGTAATTCAAGACAGGTTTGCCTATTTTTTGGTTAAGATGCTGTCTGCGGCATCTGCTCACTAAATTTTGAAATATAGAACCTCCGATAATTTCTGCTTTTATTATAAGAAACCAAAAAAATCCAACAAAAACAATGAACTTTAAGAATTCCGCAAAAAATTCTTGCATGTCTGCTCTTTTTAATGCCATTGTCCCAAATGTCCAAACCATTGAAATTGCAACCAATGACCAGAATAATATAGAAGCAGCGGTTTGAAAAACACTAAACCAACCACTTGCGGCATCTTTAAATCTTTGAATAACGGTGTCCATCAAACCCAATGGTGCTAATTGGGCGCTGGCATCTGTGGAAATACAAAGAAAAATAATACTAAGGAAAATATGAACTGTTAAATTCCTATGTTTCATGGAATAGCCCCTTAAGTCTACTTTTTTCACCCGAAAAAGACCAGCAGAAAGTGTTTTTTAATTTTCCTACCAAGACCAGCCTTTTTTAGGCGAACGAATTTCATAGTCAGGAACTCTGAACGCCGCCTCATGGGCTGCGCTATGGATTGCATTCCTGTCATCTTCTGCCTGTGCTCGCGTCACAAGCTGGTCCAGCATCTGTGTCTGCTGGCGACGCATCTGGAGTATCTGGTGCGCCATGTTCGCGGCCAGCATGTTGCCGCGCACCAGTGCTTGCATCTGCCCAGAATCCTTTGCGGCCTCTTTTTGCAGCCGCCCCAGTTCGCGCCCGTCATCTTCGATCATCTTCGCGTCCTCGACCAGCGATATAAACAGGTCGTCGTTGGCTTTCTTGACGTTCTCCGAGGCGAAGCTGATCTGATCCCGAAGTTTCCTTAAATCCGCGAGCGTGCAGATTTGGTCTTTGGAGAAGCAGCCGTTGTTGTTCCGGTAGAAGTTAATGTCCCTGTACCTGTCCATGTAGCTGTTCATGTTGTTCATCTGGTTTCTGAACTGCTGGAGGCGGGAATTCAGGGACTGTAATTTGTCGACCGTGTACTGGACGCGGCTCCAAATCTGCGTGACGGGGGCTACTTGCCATGAGCTTGGTCTGACCTCTGTTGTGGCGGGCAAATGTTTAGCGGCTAAAGTTTTCATTGGGAATCTTCTTGCAAGGATGCGGCGGATGTTTGACAAGAGGATATTTTATCTTCATTTTACTGGATTCGCCAGCAATTCCTCAAGCAGCGCGTGGAGCTTGCCGAAATCCGGTTTGCCCAGATATTTATGCACGATTTGGCCTTGGCGGTCGATGAGGAATGTGGTTGGCGTCATGCGGACGCCCTCAAAGGCGAGTGCAATCTCGCCATCGGCGTCCAGCGCCACCTTGAACGGCAGCGCGGCTTTCTTGGCATAAGCGCGAACCTGCGGCTCAGGGTCGTAATCCATCGCCACTGCGATGATTTCCAGTCCGGCTCCAGCGAATTTTTCGTAGGTTCTGGCCAAGTCCGGCATTTCCTCGATGCAGGTCGAGCAAGTTGTGGCCCAGAAATTGACCAGCACCGCTTTGCCGCGCAGCGAAGCGGTATCGAGGCGCTCGCCCTGTAAAGTCGTGAAGCTCGTTTCAGGGGCGGGGAGCCTCGCGTTGTAGACGAGAACGCCCGCGACGACGAGCGCGACGGCAACTAAAGCGGCGAGGATGCGAAGTTTCATGGTTCGGTGATGGAGCGGGCGATGGGAGTCGAACCCACGTCTTTGGCTTGGGAAGCCAAGGTAATAGCCGTTATACGACGCCCGCGTGAAGCCCAAGGGCGGGGCTGCCCTTGGGGCTTTGGATTTTAGCCCCGTTTCTTGGCGGCGGCTTTGTAGTCGAGCTTTTCTTTAATCCGCGCCGACTTGCCGGAGCGGCTGCGCAGGTAGTAGAGCTTGGCGCGGCGCACGGCACCGCGACGTTTGACTTCGAGCGAGGCCAGCAGCGGGGAATAGGTCTGGAACGTCCGTTCCACGCCTTCGCCGGAAGAAATCTTGCGCACGATAAATGAAGAATTGAGGCCGCGATTGCGCTTGGCGATGACAACGCCTTCGTAGGCTTGCAGGCGCTCGCGGGTGCCTTCCTTAACCTTGACCTGCACCACCACGGTGTCGCCGGGGGAGAAGTCGGGGATGGTCTTGCCCACGGAGAGGCGGGCGATTTCTTCCTGTTCAAGCTGCTGAAGCAGGTTCATGTTGATTCACTCCAATTGTTCAATGGCCAGTGGCCTGACGCACAGAGCAGGCAAAAGCCTGATGCGCGGGTTTGTCATTGGAAAACTTGCTTGGCTTAGGCTGCCGCGCTGGTTTTCCTGTTGTGTTCCTCCTGAAATTCTTTCAGGAGGCGCGATTCTTCCTCATTTACCCCCCTTTGCGCAAGTAGTTCAGGGCGGCGCAGCCAAGTATGGCCTAAAGACTGCTTGAGCCGCCAGCGGCGGATGAGGGCGTGGTTGCCAGAAAGCAGGACTTCGGGAACCTGTTCGTTTCCGAAAATCTCAGGCCGCGTGTAGTGCGGGCAATCGAGCAGCCCTGTCGCGAAGGATTCTTCCTGCGCTGACCCTGCGCCGTTCAGCGTACCCGGCAATTGCCGCACGATGGCGTCAATCAGCGCCATCGCCGCCAGTTCGCCGCCCGAAAGAACGAAGTCGCCAAGCGAGATTTCTTCATCCGCTTCGCGGTCGAGCAAACGCTGGTCGATGCCTTCGTAGCGCCCGCAAAGCAGGGTCAGGCTTGGTTGTCGCGCCAGCTCAAGAATTTTGCCGTGTGTGAGCGGCGTACCTTGCGGCGACAGGTAAATGACTGGTCCGGCGGTTCCGAGGGCTTCTGCCTGCGTTTGCCGCGCCCGCGCAATCGCTTGCGACAGCGGTTCGGCCAGCATCACCATGCCGGGGCCGCCGCCATAGGGACGGTCATCAACCGTGCGGTGCGCGTCGTGCGTGAATTCGCGCGGGTCGTGGAAAAAAATCCGGTACAGTCCGCGCTCCAGCGCCCGCCGCGTGATGCCGCTGCCGGTAAGGGCGGCGAACATCTCCGGGAAGAGGGTGATTGCGTCGAAGCGGCGAATGCCTTCGGGCATGAGGGCGGTTTCTTTTTCCTGCACGGGTTTCTTACCAGTCTTTTTGCCAAGCCGTGCGGATTGACCGGGCAACGAGGTCGACATCCAGCACATATGCGGAAACGAACGGAATCAGGCGTTCCGTGTCGCCATCTTGCACTTGGAGCACGTCGTGCGCGCCCGTGGAGAGCAGTTTCGTGACCTCGCCGAGCGGCTCGCCCGCCTCACTGCGTACCGACATGCCGATGAGGTCGCTCCAGTAGTATTCGTTTTCTTCGGGCGGGGGCAGGGACTCTCGCGGCGCGGCGACATAGCGGCCAGAAAGCGATTCTGCCGCTGTGCGGTCGGTAATGCCTTCAAAACAGGCCACCAGCCCTTTGCCGTGCGTGTGGCAACCATGCAGCGCATACCGCATCCAAAGGTCATCGGGTGTTTCGGCATTGGAAGCCAGCCACCAATGAGGCATTTTGCCCCACGACAGCGGATCATCGCCGAAAGGCTGGATATTGAGCCAGCCCTTGGTGCCGTAAGGGGCGATGACGCGCCCCAGCACGATCATGCGGATTGCGCCGCTTTAGGCAGCCGCTTGCTGGCCAGCCTTGGCGTTCTGCTTGACCAAGCGGGCGACGGTGGGCGAGAGCGCCGCGCCGTTCTGCTGCCAGTAGTCGAGCCGGGCCGTGTCGATAGAAAGCGATTGGGTCGCGCCGGAAGCAACGGGGTTATAGAAACCGACGCGCTCGATGAAGCGCCCGTCGCGGCGGCTGCGCGAATCGGCAACGACGATGTTGTAGAACGGGCGTTTTTTGGCGCCACCACGGGCAAGGCGAATAACAACCATCAGAGAATCCTCTAGCGGTAACAGGGGAAAACAGAAAATTGTAGGGCGTTTGCCCCGGTAGGGCAAGTGCGCCGCATTGGCGGGAGGTTCGGCATCATGGCATTTGCTAAATTTTCGTTAAGTATTTGTTGCCGAATCGAGCGCGGATGATTTCCGGCGGGCAAATTTACATAGAATGCGGAAATACCAAAAAATATTTTGCGCGGTCAGATGGCAGACGAGCATTCCCCCGATCCCTTGCAAGGTGTCCAGTCTTGGCTCTCCAGCGAGCCTGGCGACGATCTTGATGTCGAATTGTCTGATCTGAGCCGCTGCGTCGGAGTCATCGTTTCGCTTGCCGAATCCATGCCGACCTCGCAGCGCCAGGAAGTGCTTGGCTTGCTCTGTCTGCGCGCCAACGACGTTTGCGGGCGTTTCCGTCCCCGTTTGCTGGCTTGCGCGCTCCCGCTTCCCAATGAGATGCATGCCAATGCGTTTGGTTTGGTCGAATCCCTGCTTGGCATCACCGGGCAGTTGCGGGCGCTCTACGATGACATGCGCCATCGCAGGCTTTTGAGTTCCCGGCAAAACGGCTTGCCCGAATTGTGCGGGCATGCTTTGGTGATGCTGGGCGAGACCTACCTTTTGAGCACCTTGCTCGGCGCAGCGGCGCCTTTCGGTTTGTGGCAGCGCATCCACGATGCGTGGATTTCTTCCGGGCAGTACGAGCGCCTGAAAGACAATTCAGCCGACCCGCAGCCGTCGAGGGCGGACTTGCTCTATAAGCGGCTGCTGACAATGTCGGTGAGCCAAACGGAAAGCCTGACGGCACGTGAGCAGCAATGGCTGTTCGACTATCTGGAAACCATCGGGGGCGATCTGGTGCTCTCGCCCGTCCCCTTTCCATCCGAAGCGTCGAGCCACTGGTTTGACCCGAACCAGGACATGCCTCCCGTGGCGTGCGTGCGGCGCATGCCGGAAAAAGGGAGCGAAGCCGTCTATTTCAGCATGGAAGAAATCGTCCATCGCATTGACGTGCAGATTCTCTGGCTTGAAAAGGGTTTGCTTGACCTTGACGTGAGCGCGCGCAGGAGCGGCAACAGCGAGATTCTTGAAGTTGGCTCCGCCATCCTGCCGCTGGGGCTGACACCGACCGAAATCCTTTCCCTGCTGCGAAGGCTCCGGGGGCAGTGGGCGGCGTCTCCCGAACGCGCCGAGGCGCGCATCCGCCAGCATTACACGGTGCAGGTCTGCGTCGGGCTGAAAAATGTGTGGGCGATGGGGCGCAACGCCCCAGTCGCGGCGGATGAATGGACGGTCTACAACGAAAGCCCCGGCGGCTATGCCATTTTGTGCGTGGGCGGCATGCACCGCAGGCTGTCGGCGGGGGCGATTGTCGCCATGCGGCGCGAAGCGACGCAGGAATGGACGGTCTGCATGGTTCGCTGGGTGCGCGCCGATAGCCCGCAGCAAGTCGAATTGGGTTTGCAGTCGCTCGGGCGCGGATTTACGCCGGTCTGGATATGCTTTCGCGGCAACGATGTGCTGTCGCCCGCCCTGATGATGCAGCAGGGCAAGGGCGTGCATGAGCATCGCACGCTGGTGGCGGAAGCGGGCACTTATGTGTCGAACCAGTTCGTGATGGTGCATGAGGCCGCCGGAAACCTGTATCTCGCCCAAGGTTCCGCGTTTGGGCTGGATATGCAGACGGCCACCATCGAAATTTTCCAGTTCGAGGTCGACCCTTACGCCAAGTGACCTTGGGCGGCAACCAGTCCGGCCAAGGTTTCGTTGCCGACGCGCAGCCCTTCTTCCAAGCGGTGCGCGATGCCGTTGTCCTCGCTGGAAGCGCCGCTGGTCTGTTTCCACGCCTCGATGTCCAGCGCGAAACGGCGGACGATTTCCGCCAGCGGAATGTGTTCCGGGGCGCGGACGAGCACCCAGTCGCCTTCGTCGGTGCGGCTTGCCCATCCGGCCTCAGCCAGCTTGCCGAGCACTTCTTCGGCATGATGTTCAGATAGCGGCGCTTGCTCGCGCAGCGCCTCGAAGCTGATTGGGGAGCCGTCGCTCTGCGCGTGGGCAAGCTGCGTCAGCATCGTGACCGCCGCCCACGCTTCGCAGCCGGGAAACGACGCGACGACCCGCCGCCGTTCAGCGAAAACGGGCAAGGTGGCCGTCATCAGCGCCCCGAGCAGCACCACAATCCATGACGCATAGAGCCAGACAAGAAAAATCGGCAAAGCGGCGAACGTGCCGTACACCAGCGTATACGTGGGAAACCGGGCGATGAATAGCCCGAAAGCGCGCTGCATCAGGAAAAACGCGACAGCAGCGGCCAGCCCGCCCGCCAGCGCATGCGTGAAGCGCACTTTGTGGTTCGGCACGGCGTAATACAGAAAGGCGAACAGCACGCTCAGCAGCAGCGGCGCAAGCAGCCGTGCGGCATATAGCCTGAGCCAGTGCATGTCCGGCGACCATTGCATCGAGAAGCTAATCAGATAGCCCGTCGCCGCAATGCTTGCGCCAAAAATCGGCGGGCCAAGGGTGAGCACGAACCAATAGACGGTGATGCGCAGCAGCAGCGGGCGCGGCTGGCGAACGCCCCAGATGTGGTTGAACACTTGCTCGATGGTTGCCAGCAGCATCAGCGCCGTCACGGCCAGCATCACGATGCCGATGAGGGTCAGTTGCCCCGCTTTTTCGGAAAATTGCAGCGCGTAAGTCGTGATGATGTCGCCCGCTTTTTCCGGGAGCATGTTTTCCAGCAGAAAGGCGCTGAGGGACGTACCAAGATTTTCCATGCCCGGCAGATGGCCGAAAACCATGAACGCCACGGTAATGAGGGGAACCAAGGCCAGCAGGGTGGTATAGGTCAGGCTACCGGCCACCTGCAAACAGCGGGTTGCCAAAAAACGCTCATGAAAAAGCACCATGAAATCGCGCAGCGAATGAAAAACGGTTCGCGCAGACATGACGGGTTTTGAGCCAAGGAATAGAATGCCGCGATTCTATCGGCTCCATTAACCTTATGCAGAATCTTTTCTGGCTGAACAGGGCGCGCAAATCGGGCAGAGAGGCGCGGCAATGAAACAACGCATGTGGGCGCGCGCTGAATGCGCGGCGCTGCTGGCGCTCATCGCGCTCTGCCTGCTCTGGGAAGGCTGGCTTGCCCCGCTGCGCCCTGGCGGCTCGATGCTGATTCTCAAGTGCCTGCCGCTCGTCCCTGCCATACCGGGCGTTTTGCGCGGTCGGCGCTACACAAGCCAATGGCTGACAATGGCGGCGCTCCTGTATTTCCTCGAAGGTGCTTGGCGTTTCAGCGACCCCGCCCCTGCGGGAACGCTGGCGCGCGTGGAAATCGCGCTCTCGCTTGTACTGTACGTCGCCGCTGTCGGCCATGCCCGCGCAAGTGCACCTTCGCGGCAGAAGTCAGATACCATCGGATAGAACTGCGCGGAGATTTGATGCGAAAGGTAAGTCTGCGGTATGATATGAAATTGCGCCAACGTCTGGGACAGACGGCCTGTCTCGGTACGCTATCTTGAAAACAGTAGGGAAACCAATCTGGAGTTAGTGAAGCTACTAATATCTAATGAAGACAGCGAACGAATCTGGAAGCAACTTGATACTGTTAGAGAATGAAAAACATATAGAGGTACAGCGTGTATAGCCCTCAATCAATCCTTAATGCTATTCCCCTTGATCGTAGCGAGATTCCGCAAGGTAAGCTAAACATCGAAACGAAGGAGCGGAGCAATCTTTTTGCATGGAACGGGCAGTTTTCTCCGCAGTTTGTCGATGCTCTTTTGGAAAAATACACACTCCTAGGGATGCGGGTTCTTGACCCGTTCAGTGGAAGCGGCACTGTATTCCATGAATGTGCGCGTTATGGGCTTGCGGTCACTGGAATCGAAGTTAATCCTGCCGCATATCTTTTGTCTAAAACTTATGAACTTTGCAATTTGCAAGTGCACGAGCGGGTGACTATCTTAGCGACTGTTGATACTGCGCTTGCGCTTCTTGTTGGAAATGGAGCATTCGCGGTATCCTCACAGGATCGAAAATCTTTCGCTAATATCGGATCAGAACTCATAAAACAATTTCGATATGCTGATAAATTCGTGCATTCATTATTTGAAGCACTTATTATTTTAGCCGACTTCTATAAAGGCGTTGATTCAGCGAAGTTGCAAAAGACATGGGGGAAGCTACGAAAGACGGTGCTTACTCTTCCATACTCGCGTGAACCGATACAGGCTCTGATTGGTGATGGTCGCTATCCATCAAAGATGAAACCTTTCGATTTGGTGCTCACTTCCCCCCCATACATCAATGTCTATAATTATCACCAGCAATACCGAGCTTCAGCGGAGGTGCTCGGCTGGGATGTACTTCATGTCGCTCGTACTGAGATTGGATCGAATCGAAAGAACCGTGGAAATCGTTTCCTCACAGTCATCCAATACTGCCTTGACTTAGCAATCCTCTTAGAAAATCTCTGGGATGCAACCACTGTAACAGCACGGCAAATCTTTGTGCTTGGCCGCGAGTCTCGTGTTCGTGGGGTGTCATTTTTGAATGGAGAAATCTTTGCTCGCTTGGCTGTTGAGGCAGTTGGGTATCGAATTGTTCTCAAGCAAGAACGAGAGTTTATGAATCGGTTTGGACAACATATTTATGAGGACATTATCCATATAGAGAAAGAAATTAGGCATCAAAATACTGAAAACTCTGCACGAAAAATTGCGGCACTCGTACTCCAACAGAGTGTTCTGTTGGCTAATACGGATGATGTAAAGGAGGATATTGAGCGGGCGGTTGCTGCGGTTGAGGCAGTTCAGCCATCGCCAAGGTTCAATGCCCTTGACAGTCATTCTGAAAAAACACTGAGGTCAACCTATGCCATTTCCGATGCCACACCTAGAAAAACTGAGTGCAACATTATCCAACGAGAAGTTGCCACCATCTGACAAGCCTCACGTTGAGGCTGCGGTTGTTCGCTATCACCAATGGATCAAGGATATTGAGCAAGTTACGGGTAGCTATGATGAGGTGCTCGCCAAGATGGTTGCACTGCTCAATGGCTACCGGAACTACATTGATGTTGATCTTGTTTTTGACAGCCCAAACGATTTTTTGTATCGGCAGAAGGGGCAACTGAAGCTCGACAATAGTGTAATTGAGGAATTCCTTCCTCACTTGGCTGCTCATCCGCTGGTGCTGCCGGAACTCGTTCCAATTGGTGCGACGCTTGGACCAACACCATCTTTCTCAGCAGTGTATTTCAATTCAAGTTTGGACGCTTTAAGACCTGGCGGTGGGATTGCCATAAAAACGAAAAATCAAGATTTCGCTATTGCGAAACCTCTTTTTATTCGTGCATCACATCATTCTGATTTCAAAGACGCTGCCACACAAGAGACATTTATTAGCTACGTTGCTGCCGAGTGTAAGACGAACTTGGATAAAACCATGTTCCAAGAGGCTTGTGCAACAGCACACGATACGAAATCAGCAGTAGTCGGTGCTCGCTACTATCTACTGTGCGAGTGGCTTGATATGTCTCCTCAGAACACGGCATCGACTGATATAGATGAAATCATCATACTGCGAAAAGCAAAACGGCTTAATTCAAATGTTCGGGTTCACTATTCCACTGCGGCAAAGCGTCAGCAGCTTCGTGGTGAATACTTAGCGTTTCTTGAGAAGAACCCATTCCAAGTTGGGATGTTTAAGCGATTCATTGAACACATCCGCGAGCTTATTAAGAACGAGCAGCCGATAGAGACGAACGTTTTGCAGATCGGATATTTCTGACATTATCCCATATGGGCATTGCCTTGCTGGTGCAGGGTTTGGTATTTGAATAAGATGTGTCGGCAAAGTGCCACGCTGGGCAGACTATTTTATGCTGCTTGGCATGATAGCAAAACTTACGGCAAAGGCTTATTCAGTTCGATGGCATCGAAATCGTGCAATCCGCTTTTGGATTTTGGATTGCCAATCCAGCGGGTATGGGGTTTGAAGCCCGAATTGACTAAGCTCATTTCGGGTCGGAAGCGGTCATAGCTCAAGCCTGCTAAATCGGATAAAGTGTGAATAAAATGTTCGTTGCTGTAAGGTCGGTCGCGCATTGAGCCAAGATTGAGGGAATGCGTTTTTTTCCATTCAGGAGTCATCCAAAGCATAAAAGGAACGGCATACATATCCAGTGTCGGATGGTATTCGTTTCGGCCTAATATCTCGTGCTTGGGGTCATTGAAAACTTCTTCGCCGTGGTCGGAAAAATAAACCAAAAAGCCGTTTTGCTGGCTTTTTGAAAAAATATCAATCAGGCTTGAGACGACGAAATCGTTATAGAGCACAGCATTGTCGTAGCTGTTGAATCTTTCGGCTTGGCTGTCTGAGAGGTTTTCCGGGACGTGGTCGCGCCCCGTGAATACATCGTATTCCTCTGTATAGCGAAGGGAATATTTTGCGTGCGTACCCAGCAAATGCAGAACAATAAATTTTTTGGGCGCGGGGTCGAGCAATACCTCTGAGAAAGGCTCAAAAACCACTTGGTCGGGCAGCGAGGCATTCTGGAGACGGTTATTGTTCAGATATTTTGCTGCGTTTGCTTGTTGCGAAAACGAAGTCTGCAAGGCATTGCCTTCGCGGAGGACTTGCTGGTTTGTAATCCAAAACATTTTGTACCCTGCCTGGTTCATGAGATTCATCATGTTTGGCTCAGTCAGATAGCGTCCCTCTTCTTCTTGGCTGGCAAAACTTAAAGCCAGCTTCAATACTTCAAATGTATAGGGACGAGGGGTAATGACATCATTAAAAACAAATAAATCCCCTTTTTCTTTCAGCGCATCCAGTTTTGGCGTTGTTTTGCGCGGATAGCCATACAGGCTCATGCGGCGGCGGGTTGTGGATTCTCCGATAACCAGCACTACTGTGCGCGGCGTATCCCCAGAGCGGTCAATGAGATTGCCCAAAGGGGGCAAAGAGGAATTATTTTTAAGGAAAGTGCGGACGTTGGAAAGCTGAACCTTGTATTGAATATAACTCATCAAAAACTGCCACGGCGCGGCGGGTTCCATGCGCCTCAGCAATTTGTTTGTGGCGCTTTCAAAGGTTGTTCTGCCAGTGAGATATTTGAAGTGAGGTTCGCCAAGATTCAGGAGAAGCACGGCGAACGCAAAGCCTATTGCGTAAGGGCGTGACAAGCGCACTGGGCGCAAACGTTTATAAAGAAAATAGGCAACAGTCGTGTATAAAATAGTGCCAAGCACTAAAGGAAAAGTGATGTATTGGCTGATATATTCTTGAGATTCTTGCGCGGTTGTCTCAAAAATAATAAAAAGGGTGCTTTGTGAGAATTCGCTTCCATAGATATACCAGTAGCTCAGGCTTGTAATTGAAACAGCCCAAAGAATGATTCCAATGACTGCGCAAATTTGCTTGGTATAACGAGGAAATAGCAGAACGGGAGCAAACCACATAAAGCTCATGAAAAACGCACAGCGAAAACCTTCGATTCCATTGGATGGAATCAGCAAAGTCTGCATGACGCCGGAAAAATACCAGAAAAATAGATATAGCCAGCCTAGCCCCGCCCAGTCGGTACGTTTTGCGGAAAGAGGCTCTGAAACACCGGACGAATCTGTATGGGATGCGGGTTGGTTTAATGAAGAAACCTGCTTAGACATTACAAATACCAAAAAAGTTCAACTGCGTAGCTTACCTCTTTTTTGCTGCTTTTTGCGACACTATCAGTGCCGTTCCTTCATTTTGTAGCTTTGGCTCATGAAAAGTGGCTCGCCGGTTTTGCGGCGCTGGTTGATGAGGACGGCGAGCAGGAAGCAGAAGTTGCAGAGCAGGTTGAGGAAGCGGGGGATTTCCGGGGGGATTGCCCGCCGGACGCGCTCCGCCTGTTCGCTTTCCAAGCGGACAAGGCATCGCAGGGCTTTTTTGGCCGTGGAACGCGCTTGGTGCAGTTCCGGCACAGGGGCGATGCCGCGTGGGAGGACGAAGTTTTTGAGGCGATTCGGCTCGCGGGCTTCAATCTCTTGCTGGAAGTGCGCGTAACGCGCGTGGAGCCAATCAAGGTCGGCTTCCGTCACGGCAAGTTTTCCCCGAATGGAACCATTGGCGTGCAGGGCGAGCGCCTGAAGGCGTTCAAGGTCGGGCAGGGTGTCATGCAGCCCGGCATCCGCCTCGGCAGCGGAAAACGCCATGCCAAGCTGGGCGCAAAGCTCGTCGGTGGCGACTTCATAGTCGCAGAGCCACGAAGCCTCGAAGATGTAGGTGTAGCAAAGCTCAGACAGGTTTTTGCCGGGTTTCATGGGAATGCTCAAGCGGGCAGGATGATGGGCGGGGAGTGAGCCAAATCGACATGGATGGGAACGCCGAAGGCATCCGAGAGCGCCGCTTCGGTGAGGACGGTTTCGGGCGAGCCGAAGGCATGGATGCGTCCCTGTTTGAGCAGGCAGAAGCGGTCGCAGTAGCGAGCCGCCAGCGCGAGGTCATGGATGGCGAGGATGACGCTGCGCGCCCCGCTCGCGTGCTGGCGCAGGATGTCCATGATTTTGCCCTGATAGTAGAGGTCGAGGCTGGCAATGGGTTCGTCGGCAAGAAAAACCTGCGGCGTGCCAGCCAGCACGCGAGCAAGCCATACCCGCGCCTGTTCGCCGCCGGAAAGCTGGTTGATGCTTTTCCGCGCCATGCCCTCGATGCCGGTTTCCCGCATGGCTTGCCGGAGGGCTTCGGGGTCGCGGTCGCGCCAAGGCAGCCGCCCCAATGCCACGATTTCTTCAACGGCCAGCGCCCACGCGCTATCACAGAATTGCGGCAGAAAGCCCAGTTGCCGCGCCCGCTCGTTGGGCTTGATGCCGCGCAGGGGAATGCCGGACAGAAAAATATCGCCGCTGGCGGGCAGCAGTCCGGCCAGACTTTGCAGCAGGGAGGATTTTCCCGCGCCGTTCGGTCCAATGACGGCAAGCATCTCGCCCGGTTCGACCGAGAAGGAAACGGAGTCGAGGCGGTCTTTCAGCGTCAGGTTTTTGACTTCGATTAGAGCCATTCTCTGCGCATTTTCCAGATGAGCCGAATGAAAAGGGGCGCGCCAATCAGCGCGGTCAGAACGCCCAGACGGATTTCGCGTCCCGGTGGCATGAGGCGGGCGACGATGTCCGCGAGCAGCACGAGTGTTGCGCCAATAGCGGCGGCGGGAATAAGCAGACGATCTGGTCGGTTTTGCGCCAGCGGCCTTGCCAGATGGGGGGCGATGAGCCCCACAAAACCGATGTTTCCAGCGGTAGCCACAGCGGAGCCGACCAGCATGGCCGCGCCCAAAACGACGATGCGCCCGCCGCGCCGAACATCCAGCCCCAAGCTGGCAGTGACTTGTTCGCCGAGGGAGAGGGCAGCCAGCAACGGGCGCTGCCGCCAGATGAGCGCCCCGCCGATGACGAGGGCGGGCAGGAGAAAAACCAGATGCGCCATGCCGCGTTCCGAAACGGAACCGAGCAGCCAGAAAACGAGTTCCTGCATGGCAAAAGGATTGGGGGCAAAGTTGAGCACGGCGGCCAGCGCCGCGCCGGAAAGGGAGGCGATAGCCAGCCCCGCAAGCAGCAGCAACGCTGGTCGGCCCGACCCGGCAAGCCAGAGGGTGAGGAGGAGCGCCAGCGCCGCCCCGGCCAGTCCGGCCAACAGGGGCGCGAAAACGCCCAGCCCCGGCAGGACGCCGAAATAGAAAACGGATGCTGCGCCCAGCGCCGCGCCTTGGCTCGCGCCGGTGAGGCTGGGGTCGGCAAGGGGGTTGCGCAGCAGCCCTTGCAATGCCGCGCCGGACAGCCCAAGCGCCGCGCCCACGGAAAGCGCCAGCAGGGCGCGAGGCAAACGGATTTCGCCCATGACGAGGGCGGGCAGCCCCGGCTGGCCGATGAGCCAGTCGAACAGTCCGCCCAGCACGGGAACTGGCGCGGAGCCAATGGCGAGCGACAGGAAAAAAGCCGCCAGCAGCCCCGCGAAGAGGAAAAAAGAAGCGCGTGGAATGCGGATTTCAGCGAAGTTCATGGCGCAGTCGCCCCGCGCTCTTCGGCTTGTTGCTTGAGGCGCCCGAGTTCCCGTATCAGCCCCCAACTCCAAGGGCCGGGGCATTGCCAGCGCCAGTAGTCAGTTTCTAGGCGCGGCGGGGGAGGATTGAGGCTGCGCCAGAGAGGATGTTCCGCAAAGGCGTTTGCCAGCGCCGCGCCGCTTGGCGTTGCCCAAAGCACAGCATTCGGCGGGTCGAGCGCGATTTGTTCGAGGTCGAGCCGGACAAGGCCGCTCTCAGTCAGGTAGTTGCGCCAGCCCGCGTGGTTCATAAGCGCGTTCTCAAACGTATCGCGCCCCATTCCGATGGCGTTCGCGCCGAGCAGCAGCAGACGCTTTTCCCCGTGCTCGCGCTCTGGCGGCCCGTCTGCCGTGTGTTCCGGCGGCAGCCCCACATAGGCGAAGAACTGGCGTTCATAGCGACGCACTTCTTCAAGCGTCGTGGCCAGCGGCAGGACTTCGACCCGGAATCCTAGGCGGCGAAGCTGCTCGCGCAGGGCGATGGCGGCGTATTGCCCGGTCAGGATGAGGTCGGGCTTGTACAGCGCGATGCTCTCTAGGTTTCCGTCGTGCGCGGGCCAAGAGTTTTTCATCCACGGGGCAGGGTGGAACGGCTGCTGGACGCGCTGCATCGGCGAGAGCGCCGCGACGCGCTCCCGTTCGACATACAGCGCCAGCATCCAGTCCGTGCACAAATCAAGCGAAACGATGCGCTGCGGCGGCTGCGCCGGCGCTTGGGAAAAAGCCGCCGGCGCAATCAGCAAGGCAAGGAGGGCGATGAAACCTTTCATGCTTGCCAGCAAGGAACCTTAATTAAAGTCATAGCGCAGCCCGACGTAGAAATTCCGTCCCGCGCCGGGGTAGTTCCAGTACATCTCGTTTGCCTTGTCGAACAGGTTGTTGATTTCGCCGCGCAGGGTCAGCGCGCCATAGCGGCGATTGCTGAACTCTGCCAGTTCTTTCTCAAAGCTCCAATTGACGACCGTGCCGCTTGGGCGCGAGAAATAGGTATCGCCCGCTGGCATGGGAACTGTCCCGCTAAAGTCCCGTGTCAGCGTTGCGCCGTAATAATTGGCATTGAGGCGGCTTTTGATTTTCAGCCCCGGATGCGCGTAGTCGAGGCCGTAGCTTGCCATCCATTTGGGCGTGTTGGGCAGAGTTGTGTTGCCCGCGCCGTGATACGCGATGAATTGCGAGGGATCCTTATTTTTTCGCGTCGTCAGCCAAGTGAAGCTGGCGTAGGGCGCGAGGCTGTAGCTTTGGCTGAACGCCTTGCCAATGTCCCATCTCACGGAACCTTCAAACCCGGCAATTTCCGCTTCTTTCAGGTTCTGGTTTTGGTAGCAATTCATCCCCCAAAGATTGTTGCATGGGATACCAGTGGGCATGCCAACGATCTTGTCTTGCCAGTCTGAACGAAAATAGGTCAGGCTGGCATTGATGTGACGCCAGTCAATATCCGCGCCCAGTTCCCATGTTTTGTTTTGCTCGGGCTTGAGCGACGGATTGCCCATGTAAAAAATCGCGCCGTCCCCGCCGATCTGCTGCGGCGAGGGCATTTTGAAGCCGCTGGCGTAATTGGCGCGCAGTTTCAGCCAATCGAGCGGCAAATAGCTGACGCCCACCGAGCCGCCCGTATGGTTGTTATCATAGGAAAGCATTGCCGTACCTGAGTTCTCGTATCGGTCGTGGCGCAGGCCCAGCGAGAAAACCAGCCGCTCATCGAGCAGGCGCAGTTTGCCTGTGACATAAGCGCCGGTATCTTTCATCGTCGTTTCCGGGGCGCTGCCGAACCCGGACACGTCGTACTGGTATTGATCGACCCCGCCGGACACTGAAAACAGCGCGGCGTTGTAGTTCAACTGCGCGTTGAAAACCTTGTTGTCGATGTCGCTCCGGTAGCTTTCAGCCCCCGTCGATGGGTCGGTATCTTTCTGATCGGTGCTTCCGAAAGAATAATTGACCATCCAGTCGAGGTTTTTGCTGTCCGTCGATCCGGCATAGGAAAACGCCGTATTCTTGTTGCGCTTGAGGTAATCGCTGTAGGGATTGGCGGGCGTGTTGCCGCCATAGGGGCGGATGCCTGAGGTGAGTTCAGATTGAGTCTCGCCCTGAGCGTGGTTGATTCCGACGCGGTGGTTTTGAGCAAAGGTGTAGCCAACGTCCAAATCGTAGGTCAGGCTCTTGTCGATTGCCGTGTTGTACCAGCGCCGCCCGCCTTCTGTCGTCACGTCATCGCGGCTGAAATGCGTCCCGCCGAAAGAAAAATCAAATCCGTCCGCCGCGCCGCCAAAAGCAACTGTTTCGCGCTTCAGCGAATCACTGCCGATGCCCGCTTCAATCGACAGGAACGGTTTATCGGCTTCGCCGCGCCGGGTGATGATGTTGATGACCCCGCCCAGCGCGGAGGAACCGTACTGAACGGCTGAAGCGCCACGGATGATTTCGACCTGCTTGACGTTCGCCAGCCCCGCAAGCGCCAAGTTGCTTAAGCCAATCCGACGGCCATTCAGCAGGATCAGCACTTGGTTTTCAAGCTCGTTGGCCATCGTCAGGCTGCCCATGCCGCGTATCTGGACATTGCTGTTGTCGCCCATCGTTACGACATGAAAGCCATGCTGCGCCATCAAATCGGCGACTGTTGTTGCTGTCGACGCCTTGATTTCTTCCGAACCGATAACGGTAACGTTGCTGCTGACTTCGTGCTTGGCTTCCTGTACGCGGTTTGCCGTCACCACCACTTCATCAAGGGAATCAAGCGCCTGTTGCGCTGCGGGCGGCTCGGACGAAACTTGGCCAAAAGAGGGCAGGGAATACAAAGAAAAAACGGCGGCAGGCAAGCACAGGGCTGCCCGCAAGGATTTGCGCGTTGGCATGGCAATCTATCTCCATCCGGTTTGCGTCCCCGCAGCCGGAATCATGATGATGAAAAACGGAGATGCCGCACGGGCTTTGCATGGCAGCGCGTCGGTGATGAGAACCGGCGAGCCGCAGCCCCGCAGCACGTCCATCGGTTCGCGTCGGGCCGGTATCCGGGCTTGCAAGTCTTGATTCGCCGCCTTCCCAAGCAAAACGCTCAGTGGCCTAGAGGCGAACCCTCACTCGCTTACCGTTGCGGGGGCAGCAGCGGCATTGCGCCCAGAAAGACGCGCACCGCTTTCCCGTTTAACCGCTGGCCGAGAGACCAGCAGCACCAGAATGCGAAATTTTTGTTTCTGCTCGCCAAAACAGCATGGCAAGCCAAAACGGCGCGTAGCCTACACGAGGTGAAAGGACGAGGTCAAATTGTTGGGGGGCTGGACTGCGACTCGCTTTGAAATTCTGCTATGCCGACGAGGCTGCTTTAACCTGAGCAAGCCCTGCTTGCAATTCCGTGTTTTACCTATTTTGTCTAATTTATTGCGCTACGAGTTCTGTCCGTGCACAATGCCAGCGTTCTCATACGTGACACTGTTCTATCCATAACCTGTTGTCGGTGGGCTTTAACTCATCTAAAGGAAAAAGACATGCCCTTGCTGCCATACGGAAAATCAAGAAACCTTACAAGCTGTGCTGTCAGATTTCATCAGTAATCCCGGCAATAAAGGAAACCTGCCTAGAGAGATCAGTAGTTCTTACTGCAAAATAGAACCGAACACTGCTAATTGCCTGACACGCTGAGGAGAAGGCATCATGAAAAAATATTTGCTACTAGGTACAGCGGCCTTTCTTCTGGGTGGCTGCTTTCATTTTTTTACGGCTTTACGATCATGAGATCACCATTGCCATGAAAGATGATGTACCCTGTTTTGGTCTTTTAGATGATGCAGTTCTACACGGTGAGCAGGCAAAAATTTATTCTCTCATCGTTCAACATGAAGTAAGCGGTCAATTACCAGCCCTAGTGATGGGTAAATTGTTAAACAACATGACCCTCCACTCTGGGGAATGTATTCCATACGAAGGAGAGGCGATAAAAACAAATCTTCTTTATAGTGTTGATATTAACGTTACCATAGAAGGTCAGAGGTATAACGACAGACATTTTTACGGGGGTTCTTTCTGCTTTTCCGAAAACAAAAACGGTGAAAAGATTCTTCATCATTTCAAAAGAAGAGAACGGCCTGCATCTTGCCCTGTGAGCAGTGATGAGTGAAGAACAGTGGAAATTTTGAATATAAAGAGAAGAAAGAAGTAGTATTTTTTCAAACTAAGCTACTACTACCGATGGCCGAATATCTGTACGAACTTCGCTGCGCATCAACTCTTCTTCAGCAAGCGCCACGCTGTCGCTGCCTGTGCCGGGGCGATGATGACGGGGATGGCGATGACGGAAGCCATGACCATAGATAGGACGAACATCGTAAATATGCCATTCAGAACGTTATCGGTTTGGTGGGCGTTCAAAATATTTCCTTTTTTATTCACGTGGTTGCCAAAGCATAATCTTATTCTTATCGATGTTCCGTGAGTGTCCAATGCCGCACGAACCGGGGCGACGCGTTGTTTGTCGCATTGAACTTGTCACAGCAAGCCACAAACTAAAACCCCTGCTTCAGGCGTAAAACTCTATACGCCTGAAGCAGGGGCAAAACATCTTATGTCCAGAAGCGCGGGCAGTGCCCATTGCGCGTCCGGTTTGCTGCGTTGTTGATTACTTGGTTGTTTCAGCGGCGGGCGCTTCTGCGGCTGCCGGGGCTTCGGCAGGAGCCGCAGCGTCAGCAGCCGGAGCCGCTTCGGCAGGAGCCGCAGCCGGTTCAACGGCGGGCGCGGCAACGGGCGCTTCTTCCATAGGAGCCGGAGCCTGTTCAGCGGCTGGGGCGGCCATTGGGTCGTCAGCAGCGGGAGCGGGCGCGGCGCTTTGATCGGAACAGGCAGAAACAGCAAGAGCCAGAAGAGCCGCAGCAAAGAGAGGGAATTTCATGTTTTTTCCTTAAGCGAGTGGGAAAGGCAAACCATAAAAAGGACAAACTGCATCCTTTGTCATTTTAACACATATCATGGCGTAGTCACGTATGGGTTAGGACAATTGAAAGGTTAATGTCAGCGTTTTTTGTTGGATGTTTGCCCTGCGAGCGGCTTGGGGCTTCTTGCAAGTCATTCAGAATATTCAGAATCCCGAAGGCTCAGGGCTGGTCTGGCTCCGGGCGCTTCCATCCTCCGCCAAGCGCCTTGAAAAGATTCACCGCGTCCGTGAGCCGCGCTAGCCGCAATTGGGCAAGCTGGTCTTGGACGGAAAAACGCGTGCGCTGCGCATCGAGTACGGACAAAAGATCATCCGCACCCGTGCTGTAGCGCAATTCCGCGAGGCGTAGCCCACGTTCGGCCTCGGCGAGAATCTGTGCATGCGCTTCTTCCTGCCGGGTGTCGCGGGCGGCATTGGAAAGGGAGTCTTCAACTTCCTTGAGCGCGGCAAGAATGGTCTTGCGGTAGGTTTCCAGCAGTTCGCGTTCCTGCGAGCGCGCGGTTTCGACTTGTGCCCGCAGGCGTCCGCCGTCGAAAACCGTTTGCAGAAGCGCCGCCGAAAGGCTGATGACGGAACTTGGGTGCGCGAGCGAGAGCAGCACGTCGGTTGCCAGCCCGCCTCCGGCGGATAGCGTGATGCGCGGGAAAAGCTCGGCGCGGGCCGCGCCGACATTTGCCGCCGCCGCGTCCAGCCTTGATTCGGCGCTGGCGATGTCCGGGCGGCGCAGCAGGAGTTCGGAGGGCAGCCCGGCTTCGATGGCGGGAATCGATAGCCCCGCGAGCGTATCGGTGTCCTGCGCGGCGGCGGGAGAGGGCGTGCGTCCGCATAAAATGTCAAGCGCCATGCGGGTTTGCCGTACCTGCACTTCCAGCGGGTCGATTTGGGCGCGTTGGGTGAGGACGGTGGTGGTCTGGCGCGAAAGGTCGAGCGCGGAGACCGCGCCGTGGCGGTAGCGGGCTTCGACGACTTTATGGACGCGCTCCGCGATGGCGAGGTTTTCCCGCGCAATGTCTAGCCGTTCCACGCTGGCCAGGTATTGGAACCATGCCGTTGCCACGCTTGCGGCCAGCGAAAGGCGAGCGCCATCGTAATCGTGGCGGCTGGCCGCAAGGCTTGCCTTCCCGCTGGCGATGTCGGCGGAAACCCGGCCCCAGAGGTCGACTTCATAGCTGGCGGCAAGGTTGAGCGCGGAGTTTTCCCTGTCGCTCGTGGCGGCGGCGCTGTTTGAGCCGGGGTCGTTGCGGTTCCGTCCGCTGTTGCCGGAGAGGTTCAAGCTGGGGAAGAGGGAGGCGTTTGCCGCGCGCAGGGCGAGTTCCGCTTGAATGACCCGTTCGCCCTGCACCCGCAGGTCTGGGTTGCCCGCAAAGGCTTCCGCGATGAGGGCGTCGAGCCGTAAAGAGCCAAAGCCGCGCCACCAGTCGGCGGAAGGCATCGCCGCGCCCGTGGCGGGGGCGGCTTCCTGCCATTGTTCCGGCAGCGCCATGTCGGGACGGGCGAGCGGCTCTGTGAAAGAGCAGGCAGACGCGAGCAAGGCGGCGCAGCAGATGAGGGCTGGCAAATTTCCTCTTTCCTTGCCTTTTTTCCACAGGCGGCAGAGAGGAATGAGCGAGGCAGTTTTTTTAATTTCCATGTCCGCTGTCTCCTACTCGGTGGCCAGTGCCGTCACGGGGTCGAGACGGGCGGCCTTGCGGGCGGGCAGGTAGCCGAACATCAGCCCGGTGGCGAAGGCGCAGCCAAAGGCGAGCATGACTGGCAGGGGAGAGTATTTGATGGGCGTGCCGAAGTACGCGAGCAGCGCGGCGGCGGAAAGCCCGAGCGCGACGCCGATTAGCCCGCCGAGCGCGGAGACGACGAGCGCCTCAATGAGAAATTGCTGGAGGATGTTGCGCATCCGCGCGCCGGTTGCCATGCGGATGCCGATTTCGCGCGTGCGCTCGGTGACGGAGACCAGCATGATGTTCATGACCCCGATGCCGCCAACCAGCAGCGAAATGGCGGCGACCGCGCCGAGCAGGATGGTGAGCGTGTTCTGGGTCTCGGAAACAGTGTCGATGATCGATGCCATATTGCTGATTTGGAAGTCTTCCAGCCCGTGCCGCGTGAGCATGAGGGCGTGGACGGCAGCCTGTGTTTCGTCGATGCGGGAAACATCGTCGACCGCGACGGTGGCGTTTCTCAGGAAACGCTGGCCGGAGATGCGCATGCTGCCTGTGGTGTAGGGGATGAGCACCACGTCGTCCTGATCTTGCCCCCAACCTGTCGCGCCTTTGGCCGTCATGGTGCCGATGACTTGAAAGGGAATGTTGTTGACCAGCACGAATTGCCCAATGGGGTTCGCGCCGGGGAAGAGAGCGTTTGCGACGGTCTGCCCGAGGACGGCGACGGTCGCGTACCGGGATTCGTCCTGCTCGCTAAAAAAAGTGCCTGCCGCGACGTTCCAGTTGCGGGCGACGATGTAGTTCCATGAGGTCGCGTTGGTGCTGGTGCGGTGGTCGGTGTTGCCGACGCGCAGGGTGACGGATGTGCTCTGTTCCGGCACGGCGGCAAGAACGTTGTCTAGCCCGGCGATGGCTTTTACGTCGTCGATGACCAGCGTGGCGGTAGTGTCGCGCCCGCGCGTATTGGGTGCGCCGGGGCGCACCATGAGGAGGTTGGTGCCCATCGCGCTGATTTGGTCGACGACTTTCTGTTTCGCGCCATCGCCGATAGCCAGCATGGCGATGACCGATGCCACGCCGATGACGATGCCAAGCAGCGTGAGCGCGGAGCGGAAGAGGTTTGCCCGCAGCGCCCGCAGCGCCGTGCGGGTAGCTTCGGTGACATCCGTCATTGGGGAACTGCGGTCGACGTGCGGCGCGAAGTCAGGTTCCGTGCCGTCGGGCAGGCGCGGGCCGGGGTCGGAGATGATGCTGCCGTCCCGAATCTCGATGACGCGGCGAGCCATTGCGGCGACTTCGTGCGAGTGGGTAATCAGGATGATGGTGTGGCCTTCGGCGGAAAGCTGCGTGAGCAGCTTCATCACCTCTTCGCCGCTTTTGCTGTCCAGCGCGCCCGTTGGCTCATCGGCCAGAATGACCCTGCCGCCGTTCATCAGGGCGCGGGCAATTGAAACTCGCTGTTGCTGTCCGCCGGAAAGCTGTCCGGGGCGGTAGGTGATGCGCTCGCCAAGGCCAAGGGCGGCGAGGAGCTTTTCCGCCCGCACATGGCGCTCGGTGGGTGGCATGCCGGAGTAGACGGCGGGAACTTCCACATTTTCGCGGGCGCTGGCTCCGCCCAGCAGGTTGTAGCTCTGAAAAACGAAACCGAAGGTTTCCCGGCGCATCCGCGCCAGTTCATCGCGGTCGAATCCGGCCACGTCTCGCCCCATGAAACGGTAAATGCCGGAAGTGGGGCGGTCGAGGCAGCCAAGGATGTTCATCAACGTCGATTTGCCCGAGCCGGACGCGCCGACGATGGCAACGAATTCACCGGGGTAAATGGCCAAATCAATGCCATGCAGCACTTGCGTGCGAAGCTCGCCGCTGCCAAAGCTGCGCGTGATGCCCGAGAGTTCGACCAGCGGGGTTGCGGCGGCAATCAGCGAGGCCGCGCTGGGCGATTTTGCGGGAGCGTTCATAAGCGCGGCCCGCCCATCATCCGGCGCGGAACGCCGCTGGTCGCGCCTTGCTGTTCAGAACCCGCGAGGCCGGACACGACTTTGTCGCCTTCGGACAGACCTTTGACGACCTGCGCGACGATGCGGTTGCTGACACCGGTTTCAATGACGCGCTCCGTGACCTTGCCATTGCTTTCGAGCACCCTGACCGTGGCTTGGCGCGTGCGCGGCGCGGTTTCGGTATCGCCGGATGCCTGTTGGGGAGGGCGCTGCCCGCTGGCGGCGGCGCTTTTCTTCTGCAAAGCGGCTATCGGAATCTGGAGCGCGTCCTTTTCTTGCGCGACGATGAAAAAGACCTGCGCCGTCATGTCGCTCATTAGGCGGGCGTCGGCGTTTGGAACATCAAAGAGCGCGTTGTAGAGCACAACATTGTTGGTCGTGGTCGGAGTTGGCTCGATTTGGTCGAGCTTGCCGTACCAGCGTTTGTTCTGGCTGCCGAGTGTCGTGAAGTAGGCTTGCATGCCGGGGCGCAGCCGCCCAACGTCGGCTTCCGAAACCTGCGTGCGCACCGTCATGACGGAAAGGTCGGCGACACGGAGGATGACCGGGGCTTGCTGGTTGGTGTTGAGCGTCTGCCCCTGCCGGGCGGTAATCGACACGACGGTTCCCGCCATCGGCGAGAGGACGCGGGCGTACTCAAGGTTGGCTTCGTCGCCGCGCAATGAAGATTCGGTCTGCTCGATTTGGGCGCGGAGAGATTCAAGCGAGGCTTCGGCGGATTTCAGCGTGGCCTCCGCCGTTTGCAGGCTCTCCTGCGCCGTGGCTTCCTCGGCCATCAGCGCCGTCTGGCGGCGAAACTGGATTTGCGCCAACGTGAGTTGCGCTTCGCGTTCCTTCAGTTGCGCACGCAGGTTGCGCAGTTGGGCGCGGGAGGCATCCACGCGGGAGAGATAGACGGTGGGGTCGATTTCGGCCAGCAGGTCGCCCGCCTGTACCTGTGTGCCAACCTTGACGTGGATTTTCTGAAGCTGCCCCGAGACCTGTGCGCCGACATCGACGTACTCGCGGGGCTGCAACATGCCAGTGGCGGTAACAAGGTCTTCAATGTCGCCGCGCTGGATGGTTGCGAACTGGTAATTTTTTGCCGGGTCGTCTTTTTTGAAAAGGGATGTTGCCTGCCATACGATGAGCGCCAGCGCGGCAACGGCGAGGACAGCAAGCGGCCAAGTGAGCCAGCGGCGGGCGGGGGGATTGAGGGAACGGGAAATCATGGCGTGAGTAAATCGTGCAATACATTAAATAGTTAGCGCAATCATAGAGGATACTTTGTAAGAGCGAGTACCGCTTTGTATCGCGGGGAAAAGTACCGTGCTGGCTGAATGGCTTGCGGGATAAGGGAAGCTAGTGATTCTCGCCTGTACGCCATGCAGCGCGTAGCGGCGCTGCCGCATCAGGTTATTTCCGGTTTTTTATCCTTTAGCTTGGGTCGCCAGCTTTTCGGAAATGCTGTCTGCCGGGACTGGCTTCGAGAACAGGAAACCTTGGCCGAAATCGCAGCCGACAGAGCGCAGCATGTTTGATTGGGCGTTGCTTTCGATGCCTTCCGCAATGACGGTCATGCCGAGGTCGTGCGCCAGCCCGATGCTGTGCCGGACGATGGCGCGCAGGCGCGAGTCGGTGGTGATGCCAGAGACGAAAGAGCCGTCCAGCTTGAGGATGTCGCAGGGCAGGGTGTGCAGGTAGCTGAGCGCCGAGTAGCCGGTTCCGAAATCGTCGATTAGCACCACAACGGCTGTTTCGCGCAGTTTTTGCAGGATTTCGGTGGCTAAGCCGTCGGAATGGGTAAATAGGCTTTCCGTGACCTCGAAGCGCAGCAGTTTGGGTTTCAGTCCGTGGCTGGCGATCGTATCGAGCAGTTCGGTCGCAAGGTCGGGGCGCGTGAGCTGCCGTGCCGAAAGGTTGACGCTGACAGGCCGCACGGCATCAATCCCGACTTGGTCGATCCACTTCAGTATGTCGAGGCAGGTGCGGTTGAGCACGAACATGCCGAGTTCATGCACTATATCCAGCGATTCAGCCAAAGGAATGAATACGGCGGGCGGAATGTAGCCCTGCGTGGGGTGATGCCAGCGCGCAAGCACTTCAAGGCTGGCGATGCTGGAATTGAAAAGGCGGATGATCGGCTGGTAGGCAACATCAAGTTTTGCGTTTGCCAAAGCGTCGCGCAATTCCGTTTCCAGCGTGAGCTGGCTCAGGGCATTGCCGTGCATCGACGGCTGAAAAAGCAGTACCGGCGAAGAAGAGCCTCTGCACGCGGATCGCAGCGCGTTGTCGGCATTACGGAGCAGGGTTTCGGCATCGTTGACGTCTTCGCTCGTTGCGACGCCAATCCTGCATCCGATTCGCAGGGTCTGCTGGGAACCCAAGACGATGAACGCGGGCAGGTTCGCCAGGATGCTCGCGGTTTTCAGCGCCTCGTCATTGGAAGATATTCCATGCAGCAGGATGACAAACTGGTCGCCGCTCAAGCGGGCGAGAATGTCGCCGCCCCGCAGCGACCTTCCGAGATGGTCGGCGACTTGCTGGAGCAAGTGGTCGCCTACGGCATGGCTGTAGCTGTCGTTGATGAGATGGAAGCGTTCGAGGTCGAGCGCCAGCACCGCAAAACGAAAGTTCGGGTCGCCCGCCCGCCGCGCAAATGCTTGCTGCAAGTGTTCGATGAACAGCGGCTGGTTGGGCAGATCGGTTAGGCTGTCGTGCGTGGCGTTGTGTCGCAGTTGCTGCTCGGCGCACTTTCTCAGGTGGATGTCGCTGATGAGACCCGCCATCCGCACGGCTCGCCCCTGACCATCGCGCAGCGCCAGGCCACGGGTCATGATCCAGCGGTAACTGCCGTCCTCATGGCGGATGCGGTGCTCAAGAAAGAACCGTGGTGTGATGCCTTTCAGGTGCTCAATTATGCGGGCGCGGAAAATGGCGGCTTCATCGGGATGCAGGCGTGAAGTGAAAAACGATGAGGGTGTTTTCAGCAATGCCGTCGGCATGGTATCGGATGCCGGGGTATCGGGCGGAGAACCGAGCATTTTGTGGAAATGGGGCGAGAAACAGATGAAATCATCCGAAATCTCCCAATTCCAGAAACCGTCGTTTGAGCCGCGAATAGCCAGAAGATAGTTTTCCGCGCACTCTGTTTCTTCATTGCGCGATTTATTGCCCCCAAGATTTTCAGAGGGCTGCTGCGGGGCATCGGCAGGCGCGGAAAGCGCGGAAGCCGCTGCGCCAAGATACCGGGCAAGCCAGTACCTTGTTACGACAAAGGCATTACGGAAAAAGCGCGAGATAGTCATAATTTGGCGCTCTGGGGCGGTATTCCAGAGCAACAACCGTTTGTTCAGGAGCAATAATGAAGTTTATCGCTGCGGATGGGGGGCGATAAATGCACGGACAATAAGATATAGGCCGATGCCAATCATTGGCAGGCACAGCCATTGCGCGGTTGTCCATCCCAAGCCAAGCTCGCTGAAAATACCGGGGTCGGGATTACGGAAGAACTCGGCGATGAAGCGCAAGATGCCGTAGCCGGCGAGAAAGAAACCGGAAACCGCCCGTGGAGGACGGGGGCGGGAAGCAAACCACCACAATAGGGCAAACAGCAGCAGCCCTTCCCCGGCAACCTGATAAAGCTGCGATGGATGGCGCGGCAGGCCGTCGACCCACGGATAGCGCATGGCCCAAGGCAGCGCCTCGCTCGTGGGGCGTCCCCACAGCTCGCCGTTGATGAAGTTGCCGATGCGGCCAGCGGCCAGCCCGACGGGAACCATCGGCGCGATGAAATCGGTGATTTCCCAAAAACCCCGCCCGTGGCGGCGACCATAAAACCACATGGCGACCAACACGCCGAGGAAGCCGCCGTGGAAGCTCATGCCGCCATTCCATACCGCAAAAATCTCGGCGGGATGCGCAAAATAATAGTCGGGCTGGAAAAACAGGACTTCTCCAAGACGTGCGCCAAAGATGACGCCGAATATGCCGTAAAAAAGCAGATCGTCGATAGACTGCGCGTTCCAGCCCATTTCCGGCCTGCGGCGCGCGCGCAGCCGCCCCAATAGGATGAAGCAGACAAAAGCGAAAAGATAAGTCAGCCCATACCAGCGGACGCTGATGGGGCCGACGGCAAAGGCAACGGGGTCGAATTGGGGGTGGGTCAGCATGAAGGAAGTCTGAAAGAAAGGGAGAAGGAGGAAGAAGCGCGTGATGCCAGTTTCATTGTAGGGGCAGGAAGGATATTTGTTTCGCCGGAACCATGCGGGCAAGAGCCGTATTTTCTACAATAGATGCCATTTCATCCAACGGCTGAGCGTTTTCATGTCCATTCTCGTGTGCGGTTCAATGGCTTACGACAACATCATGGTTTTTGGGGATCGCTTCAAAAACCATATTTTGCCCGATCAAATCCATATTCTGAATGTTTCTTTTCTGGTGCCGGAGCTTCGCCGGGATTTTGGCGGCTGCGCGGGCAATATCGCCTACAGCCTGCGGCTGCTGGGTTCCGACCCGCTGATCGTGGCGACCGTCGGCGATGATGCCGAAAGCTACCTTCAGCGGCTTGACGGACTTGGCATGAACCGGGAATACGTGCGCCATGTGCCGGACACTTATACCGCGCAGGCGTTCATCACTACCGATATAGATGACAACCAGATTACCGCCTTTCATCCGGGCGCGATGTTGTTTTCGCACCAGAACGACGTGCGCTTGGCTGTGGGCGAGCGGGCGCGGCTTGCCATCGTTGCGCCCGATGGGCGCGAAGGCATGTTGCGCCATGCTGAGGGGTTGGCCGAAATGGGTGTGCCTTTCGTGTTCGACCCCGGTCAGGGATTGCCGATACTCTCCGGCGACGAGCTTCTTCGCTGCCTTGAGCTTGCTCGTTACTGCACGGTCAACGACTACGAGGCGCGGCTCATGTGCGACAAAACTGGGCAGACGCTTGAATCGCTTAGCCGCAGGGTCGAGGCGCTTGTCGTGACGCTTGGGAGCGAAGGTTCCCGTATCCATGTGGGGGGAGATCGCATCGAAGTGCCTGCCGTGCCGCCTGCCGCCCTGGTCGACCCGACTGGCTGCGGCGATGCCTATCGCGCCGGGCTGCTTCACGGCATCGAGCAAGGCTGGGATTGGCTCTCCTGCGGTCGGCTCGCCTCGGTGATGGGGGCACTCAAGATCAGCCATCGCGGCGGGCAAAGCCACCGCCCCGGACGCTCGGAAATCGAAGCCGCGTATCAGAATGCCTTTGGCGAGAATCCTTGGATTTAGCGGAAAAAGGGCATTGGGTTATTTCGCTTTTTCTTTATTCGCAACACACAGGATGGCATCATACGGAGTGAAAAATTCATTGCTGTGGTTTTGTGCCTTGTTTTGCTTTGCCTCGGCACGGCGGGAATTTCTTCAGCAGACGAATTGCAAACCTACAAAAACAGCATCGGCATGGAGTTCGTACTGATTCCGGCCGGGTCGTTCATGATGGGGACTGACCCCGACTTTGGGAAAGGCAACAGCGATGAAACACCGCAGCACAAAGTAACCATCAGCAAACCTTTCTATCTGGGGAAATACGAAGTGACCCAGGCGCAATGGGTTGCGGTGATGGGGAGCAATCCGTCACAGTTCAAAGGTCGGAATAATCCTGTGGAGCGGGTGTCGTGGAATGACGCGCAGGCGTTCATCAAGCGTTTGAACGCCAAAGAGGGACATAACCGTTACCGTCTGCCCACAGAGGCGGAATGGGAATACGCCGCCCGTGCGGGTACGAACAGTGCTTACTCTTTTGGGGACGACAAGAACGCACTGTCCGACTATGCGTGGTATGACGGCAATTCAGGTGAAACATCCCGCCCTGTGGGGCAGAAGCAACCCAATCCTTGGGGTCTGCATGACGTTCATGGCAACGTGTGGGAATGGGTGCAGGACTGGTATGGCGGTTACCCCAAGACAGCAGTGACTAACCCCAAGGGTACGGAGAATGGCTCCAACCGCGTGCGCCGTGGCGGCAGTTGGTACGGGTACAACTCTGCCAGACAATGCCGCTCCGGCTACCGGGACGGCAATTCGCCGGATCTCCGGCGCGTCACCTTTGGCTTTCGCCTGGCTCTCTCCCCAGAGTAACAGGCAAGAGAACAGGCGCGGCGAGCGCATGGAACGCAGCGGAGCGGAGTGAGTGAACGCCATTATGCTGTCCCCCTGTCCCGCCCTCTAAGGGGCGGGACAGCCCTTGCCGCAGCCGCTGGATATACGGAAATAAAATTTTATTTTCAATATGTTATTTTGTTTTTCACATGGATGATGCGGAAAGAGGCCGTGCGGGACAAGTGTCCCGTTTGACCAGAAAAGGCCATAAACCAGCAAAAACCAACAACGCCCTACCGCAACCCACGAGGGCTATTTTCTCTTATGTCGTTTCATATAGCCTCAAAAAGGCTTTTTCTATTCGCAAAATTTAGGGGTTCGTGTTGGGGGTTCTCAAAAGGTGTTAATTGCATATTATGCTGATAAAAAATGCTTTTTATTATCAACAAGCGGACTCCTTGTATCTGAGCGAGCGGCATCAAAAGCAAAAATGGCTTACCTCGAAGGGTAGAAAAGAGTCACGTCGTATTTATTTGGAACAATTTCCGTAATTTCTATTTCCAGATTGACGGCGATGCTGGTTCGCGGAGCCATGCTGGCGTTTCCGGCGAGCTTTTCAGGCGGTGCCCATTCGGTCGGCACGAGGATGCGGCGGGAAAGGTCCTGCTCGATGGTGTTTTTCAGAACCAGTTCGATATTCGGCCAATCTTGCGCAAAGTCTGCATTGTTTTTTACCGTCGCGTAGAACGCATAGCGGCCCGCGAGGCCGCCACGCTGCAAAAAGCCATAATCCACGACATCTATCTTTGAGCCATCGCGCGGCAAGGGCATGGCGCAACCGAACGTTTCGCACAGCGAAACCAATGCGGGACGCGTGCCGGGAAGCGTGCGGGCAATGCCGTTACGGAACACGAAAACCGACTGGACGACGAGAGCGATTCCCAGCGCGACGACGGAAACCGTCCAAAATCTGTGATGCTGGGCAAGCGCCCCGGATCGGCTATAAACATCAAAATGGGAGGGTGGGGAAGATTCCGGGGCATTGCTCTTTTTAGAGGCATTCGCGCTCGCCGCTCCGTTCTTTTCGTGCGCCGCCGCTCGGATGGCTTTGGCCTCAGCATTGAATTCGGCCTCGATTTGGTCGATTTTGGTTTCGATGCCGAGCTTTGAAAAAACTTCGTCCAAAACCTCGTTATCGACCACATCAGGCGATGAAGCCTGCGTGTGGCGTTCCCGCCATCGTGTGCGATGCTCCTCCAGTGTTTTGCCAAGTCCGGCGAACGTGGAGGCCAAGCGGCTCATTCTGGGCGGTTTCGTCTGTTTCCGCGATTTCTCCCGCGCCTTTTCTTGGCGTTTTTCCGGCTGTTTCTCTGCGGGCTTCCTTCGTTTTATCCCTTGGTTTGTCCGGCTCCGCGTCACTTGGGGCAGATATGTTTCCGAAGAAGGCGGCACTGCCTCGGCGAGCGTAGACGGCATCGCGGAGGCTTGGGATGTCTCCCAGGATGGCGGAAATGCTTCGGGCAAAGGCGCAGGCGTTATTGCCGGGGTGGGCGGCGGCGCTTTCGGCGGAGGCGCGGCGGGAACAGCCGATGCGGGCTGCTGCTTCGGAGAAATGGCTGTGGGAGGCTCTGCCTGTCGTTCAGTTTGGCGGGGGGCGGCTTTGGGCTGCGGTGCTTGGAAAGCGGCGGGCTGCGGTGTTTTCGGCAAAGGCGGTGGCTCTGCCTGAAGCGTTGCGGTTTTGGCTTTTGGGGCAGCCTGAGCCGGGGCGGGTTCAGGTTGCGTGGCGAGTTTGGTCGGTATGTCCGGTTTGGCAAGGTTCTGACCGAGTTGCGTTATCTCCTGCGAAGATTCCCATTGCGCACCCGATTTCGGGATTCTGGATTGCGTGTCGATCGAGGACGAAAAATCAAGCTCGTTCAATGAACGCTGCGAAGTTTTCTTGATGACGGGCGCAAGAACGGGCTTCGCCTTGGGCGGGGCTTGGGGCGCGGGGGGCGATTGAGGCGGAGATGCCGCCGATTTGGCAGCGGGAATGACGGTGGCCGCGCTGGGCGCTGGGCGAGCGGGCGCGGCGGTGGGCTTGGGCTTTGCGGCGGGTTTTTGCGCGGGGGCGGACGTTGCGGGCGCTTTGGCGGGCGGGCGCTGCGGCGGGGAGGGCTGCGGCTGCTGTCCGGCCTTGGGGTCGGATTCGGCCAGATGGTCGAGCGCGTTGAAAGGGTGCAGGCAACTGCCGCAGCGCACTCGGCCTTGGCGGGCGAGCAACTGCTCCGACGTGAGGCGGAAGACGGTTTGGCAAGCTGGACAGCGGGTCAGCATCGGAAGTGAACTATGACCTTGAAAATTTCGTAAATAGGGAATGATAAATCATCGTCCATCCCGCGCACGGTCTCGCTATGTTTTCAGATATTTTTTCGTGTGCGCTCATCGGGTTTCCTATTGGGAGGGCCTGCGTCCTTCCAGACGCACCCATCCTTCCCGCGCATCGCCTATTTCGAGGGGAAGCCATGCCGACCAAGCGTCGATGACCTGGGTGGCCTGCTGTTCGAGGATGCCGGACAGCGCGACGCGCCCGCCGGGCGCGATTCGGGAGGCAATGGTGGGTGCCAGCACGCAGAGCGGGTTAGTCAGGATGTTGGCGACGACGAGGCCGAAACTTTCTTCAATCGGCGCGCTGGAGTGCTGCACATGCACGATGCCAGACACGCCGTTGCGCTCGGCGTTTTCCTGCGCGGCCTCCACGGCGTGTTCGTCGATGTCGACGCCGAGCGCCGAAGCCGCGCCGAGGCGGGCGGCGGCAATGGCGAGGATGCCTGAGCCGCAGCCGAAATCGAGCACCGCGCTGCCGGGGCGGACGGTTTCGCACAGCCATTCGAGACAGAGCCGCGTCGTGGGGTGCGAGCCGGTTCCAAAAGCCATGCCGGGGTCGAGTTCAATATTGATTGCGCCGGGTTTGGGCGCTTCATGCCAAGAGGGGACAATCCAAAGGCTGTCCGTAATGCGGATGGGGTCGAACTGGCTTTGCACGGCGCGTACCCAGTCCTGTTCGGCGAATTCTTCAATGGTGAAGGGGGGCGACGCGGTGTCCATTCCTGCCGTGGCGGCAGCTTCGCTGAGGCGTTCGGCCAGCGTTGAGCGGTCGGCGGCATCGAAGAGCGCAACGACGCGGCAGTGCGCCCACAGTTTTGCGTCAGCTTGGGCAGGCTCGCCAAACTGTGGCGTTTCGGCGGCTGTCCCGGCATCCGCGTCTTCGATGGATGCCGAAATGGCGCCCGCTTCCATCAGCGCCCCGGAGAAGGCTTCAGCGCGGTCGGCGGGAGTTTCGACGGATACGGAAAGCCAGCCAGACATGCCCGTCGTTCCTTGCTTACCGCTGAAGCTCCGAGGCTTTCTTGACGCCATTCATGTCATCAAGACGCTCTTCGAGGTAATGGATGCTCGTGCCGCCTTTGATGAAATGGGTATCGAGCATCAATTCCTGATGCAGCGGGATGTTGGTCTTGATTCCCGTCACGCTCATTTCCGAAAGGGCAATCAACATGCGGCGAATGGCCTGCTCCCGCGTGTCGCCATAGGTGATGAGCTTGCCGATCATCGAGTCGTAATGCGAAGGAACCGCGTAACCAGCGTAAGCATGCGAGTCGACCCGCACGCCGGGGCCGCCGGGGGCATGCCAATTTATGATACGTCCCGGCGAGGGGGTGAATTTGAACGGGTCTTCGGCGTTGATTCGGCACTCGACGGCATGCCCGCGCGACACGATGTCCCGCTGCGTGAAACGCAGTTTTTCACCTGCGGCCACCCTGATCTGAGCTTGGATGATGTCGATGCCCGTGACGAACTCGGTGACGGGATGCTCAACTTGCACCCGCGTGTTCATTTCGATGAAATAAAACTCGCCGTTCTCGTACAGGAATTCAAAAGTACCTGCGCCGCGATAGCCGATTTTGCGGCATGCCTTGGCACACCGCTCGCCGATGGTTGCAATCTGTTTGCGGTCAATTCCGGGAGCGGGAGCCTCTTCGATGACCTTTTGGTGGCGGCGCTGCATCGAACAGTCGCGGTCCCCGAGGTAGACCGCGTGTCCATGTTGGTCGGCCATGATCTGAATTTCGACATGGCGCGGATTTTCGAGGAACTTCTCCATGTACAGCATGGGGTTGCCGAAAGCGGCCTGCGCTTCGGTGCGGGTCGTCGAGACGGCGTTGAGAAGCGCCGCTTCGGTATGCACCACCCTCATGCCGCGCCCGCCGCCGCCGCCTGCCGCCTTGACGATGACGGGGTAGCCGATGGACTTGGCGATTCGGATGATTTCGCGGGAATCATTTTCCGGCAGCGCGCCGTCCGAGCCGGGCACGCAAGGCACGCCTGCCGCTTTCATCGCCGCTTTGGCGGAAACTTTGTCGCCCATGAGGCGAATCGTTTCCGGGCGGGGGCCGATGAACACGAAGCCGGACTGCTCCACCCGCTCGGCAAAGTCGGCGTTTTCGGAGAGGAAGCCGTAGCCGGGATGGATGGCTTCGGCATCGGTGACTTCCGCCGCCGAGATGATGGCGGGAACGTTCAGGTAGCTGAGCGCGGACGGGGCGGGGCCGATGCAGACCGATTCATCGGCGAGCTTGACGTACTTGGCCTCGGTATCGGCTTCGGAATGCACGGCAACGGTTTTGATGCCCAGTTCACGGCAAGCCCGCAGGACGCGCAGCGCGATTTCGCCCCGATTGGCGATAAGAATTTTTTCAAACATGCCATTTCAACCAATCACGAACAAGGGCTGCCCAAACTCGACCGGCTGGCCGTTTTCAACCAGTATGGCTTTGATGGTTCCGGCAGCGTCGGCTTCGATTTCGTTCATGAGCTTCATCGCCTCGATGATGCACAGGTGGTCTCCCTCTTTGACGCTTTTGCCGATGTCGGTCATCGGCTCGGCGCCCGGCGCGGTGGCGCGGTAGAACGTGCCGACCATCGGGGATTTCAGGATGTGCCCCGGCGGCAGTTCGGGCAGCAGGGATTCCGTGCCGTCGGCGGCTGCCAAGGCGGGCGTGGCGGCGGGCTGTGCGGGCGGCGCGGGGATATAGACGGGCGCGTGCATGTCGGCAGAGACGTTTGCCGGATGTTTATTCACGATGCGCACCTTTTCTTCGCCTTCGGTGATTTCAAGCTCGGAGATGCCCGATTCCTGCGTGAGATCAATGAGCTTTTTAAGTTTTCGTAAGTCCATGATGTCCTCCCTACAAGGGATTCAAGTTGAATAATGCAAGTGAACTGATAGGGCGTCCCGCTAGGGAACCGAGCCTTAGCCGGTCTGTTCGCGTAGCTGGCTGACGGCAAAATCGATGGCGGCCAGATAGCCTTGAACGCCAAAGCCGCAGATTACGCCCACGGCAAAATCAGAAAAATAAGAGTGCTTGCGGAACGGCTCCCGTGCGTGGATGTTTGACAGATGCACTTCCACGAACGGAATCCGCACGGCGGCCAGCGCGTCGCGCAGCGCGATGCTGGTATGGGTGTAGGCCGCAGGGTTGATGATGATGAAGTCGATGCCTTCGACCGCAGCCGCTTGGACGCGGTCGATCAGTTGGCCTTCGTGGTTGCTCTGGAAAGATTCAAGCTGCATGCCGCCCGCCCGAGCCTTGGCTTCCATTGCGATGTGTATGTCGGGCAAGGTCGTGCTGCCATACACTTCAGGTTCCCGCATACCGAGCAAATTGAGGTTCGGCCCATGAAGCGCCAAGATGCGACCTTGCGCGGGAGGTTGGGTTTTACGGTTCTTTTGTTGCTTCATGGGCGAAGTTTGTAACAGTTTGTAGCAATTTGTCCAGTATCTTCATGAAGAGGCTGGCGGCGCGGCAATCAGGGCTTCGACCTGCGCCAGCCGTGCGCGAGCCTGCCGTCGGCTGCGTTCCGCCGGGGCGGGGTAGATGGACAGACGGGCTGGGATGTCCTCCCATTCCATGAGCAGCACTTCTTCCGGTGCATCGTGCAGTGTCTTGCGCGTTTCGCGGTGCTCGAAGGCAAGCGCGTTGTCGAGGAGGAAAATTTCAACATCCTTGGCGCTTTCGGGAAATAGGTCGAGTTCGATTTCCGCGTAGCGTCCGGCAGTGCCATCGAGCGCGCTGCCGGTGAGGTAAGGGCGAAATCCGTCCAGCAAGCGCATCAGCCCCGCCGCCGCGCCGCGCATGTCGGCCAGCCGTTCGGGAAGTTCCTCGCTCTGGTACAGGGTTTGCCAGCGGCGCAGTTCGGTTTCGATTTCGGCATTGGTGGGCAAAAATTCGCTTGAGCCTTCAGTTGCGCCAAGCTGGCGTGCCGCTTTGCGCTTGGCGAAACCAAAGTCGTCGATGCCATCTTCGGCCATCATGCGCGCCGCCAGCGCGGCGATTTCTCGGCGGCGCTGCGCGCCGCGTGGGGGAAAGCCGTGTTCCGTCATAAAAAAGGAAAGAAGGATGCCTTCAGGTAGAATCCTGCGCATTCTACACGGGGCGCTTTTGTCACTCCCACTCCACTTCAAGGCTTTTCGTTCCATGCACATTCATATTCTCGGTATTTGCGGCACGTTCATGGGCGGCGTCGCGCAATTGGCGGCGGCTTCCGGCCATAAGGTCACAGGCTGCGACGCCAACGTTTACCCGCCGATGAGCGACCAGCTCGAAGCGGCGGGCATCGTGCTCACTGAAGGGTTCGATGCCGCGCAGACCAGCCTCAAGCCCGACGTTTTCGTCATCGGCAACGCTGTTTCCCGTGGAAATCCCTTGCTGGAGGCGATTCTTGACCAAGGGCTGGCTTATGTGTCCGGGCCGCAATGGCTCGCCGAAAATATCCTACAGGGGCGGTGGGTGCTGGGTGTGGCTGGCACGCATGGCAAGACGACGACGGCTTCCATGCTGGCTTTCATCCTCGAAAGAGCGGGGCTTAATCCCGGTTTTCTGATTGGCGGCGTGCCAATGGATTTCGGCGTGTCCGCCCGCCTTGGCAAAACGCCCTTGTTCGTCATTGAGGCCGACGAATACGACACCGCGTTCTGCGACAAACGCTCCAAATTCATCCATTACCGCCCGCGCACCGTCATCCTGAACAACCTAGAGTTCGATCATGCGGACATTTTCGCCGATCTTGCCAGCATCGAGACGCAATTCCACCATCTCGTGCGCACTTTGCCCGCCACGGGGCGCATCATTGCGAACGCCCGCGAAGAGAGCCTGAAGCGCGTGCTCGCTCGCGGCTGCTGGACACCTGTGGATTGGTTCAACGGCTGGAAGGGCGGCTGGCGCGCGCAAGGCGATGATGCGGACGGCAGCCTTGTTATCCACGACGAAAACGATTACGAAATTGGCCGCGCGCTGTGGGAACTGACGGGTGCGCATAACCGTGCCAACGCTTGCGCGGCGCTGCTGGCGGCTCGGCATGTTGGCGTGTCGCTCGCGGACGGCCTCGCGTTTTTGTCCGAGTTCAAGAACGTCAAGCGCCGCATGGAAGTGCGCGGCGAAGCGGGCGGCGTGACGGTCTATGATGATTTTGCCCATCATCCCACCGCCATTTCCACCACGCTTGACGGGCTGCGCCGCAAGGTGGGACCCGTGGCGAGGATTATCGCGGTGCTGGAGCCGCGCTCGAACACCATGAAAATGGGCACGATGAAAGACTTGCTCCCGCAAAGCCTCCGGCTGGCCGATCAGGTGTTCTGCTACTGCGGCAATCTTGGATGGGACGCGCAAGCCGCTCTCGCGCCTTTGGGCGCGCACCAGTCCTGCCATGACGACCTTGCCTCGCTGGTCGCCGCCGTGGCTGCCGAGGCGCGTCCCGGCGACCACGTTGTTGTAATGAGCAACGGCGGCTTTGGCGGCATCCATCAGAAATTGCTGAACGCGCTGGCGATGCTTTAGAGCTTCGGCGGAACGTTTTTCCCAAAGCTGCCGCCTTTCTCTCGTTGCCCCGGCTTTCTTCCTTGTGGCGGAGGCATCCCGAAGGGACGGATGAGGCGGGGAAGGGCGTGCCGCGACGCTGGACGACACTGCCCCCATCCTCTCTCTTTTGGCGGGAGAGGATGGGGGCAGCGTTTTTGCGGAAAAATCAGGGCGCTTCTGGAGGCGAGCCGTTTGTGCTGGGTTCGCCGCTCGTGTTGTTGACGCGGGCATCAACAGCCTGGGCTTCGGTCTCGCCGATATATTCAAATACCTTCACGACCCGTTTGACGCCTTTGCTGGTGCGGGCGATTTCAGCCGCCGCGTCGCCTTCGGCGCGGGTCACGATTCCGAGCAGGAAAACAGTCCCCGCCTCGGTGACAATCTTGATGTGGTTCGCCGAAAAGTCCTTGCTGGTGAGGAAGCGGCTTTTCACGTTCGTGGAGATGGCGGAGTCGCCGCTGCGGGAAGTCAGTGTCGAGGGGGGCGCTACGACCAGTTCGTTGGCGACGCCGCGCACGTTCTGAACCGTGCCCGCGAGCCGCTGCATTTCGGCGCTCACGCTTTCGTTCTGCACTTCGCCGGTCAGCAACACGCTGCGGTTGTAGGAGGTCACGTTGACGTGGTTGATGGTGCCGAAGTGCTTGCGTATGAGGTCGCTGACTTTCCATTCGATGCTTTCATCATCGACATAGGTTCCTGATGTGCGGCGGTCGGCGGCTATCAGCGCGCTGGCCCCGATGCCGACGGCCAGAACCGGAAAGCAGCCTTGCAGCAGGGTGACGCCCGCAATGGCGAACGCGCCAGCGAGCAGGGCGCGGCGGGCAGAAGACAAGGTCGTATAGAAGTTCATCAGTTCTCCACTCCAAGTAATAAACAATCAATGCCGTCGCACAGACAATGCAGGACGAGCAGGTGAATTTCCTGTATGCGCGCCGTGCTGTCGCCTGGTACGCATACATGAACGTCGTTTTGCGCCAGAAGTTCCGCGATTTTGCCGCCGCCTTTGCCCGTGAGGGCGACCACGCGCATTTCGCGCTCATGCGCGGCGGCGATGGCGGCAATGACATTGGGCGAATTGCCGCTGCTCGAAATCGCCAGCAGCACATCGCCCGCTTGGCCCAGGGCGCGAACCTGTTTGGAAAATATCTGGACGAATTCGTAATCGTTGCCGATGGAAGTCAGTACAGAAGTGTCGGTGGTCAGCGCCACGGCGGCGAGCGGCGGGCGCTCTATCTCGAAACGGTTGACCAGTTCGGCGGCGAAATGCTGCGCGTCGGCGGCTGAGCCGCCGTTGCCGCAAGCGAGAATTTTCCCGTTGCCCAGCAAGCAGCCCGTCATGGCTTCCACGGCTTCCGCGACGGGCGCGGCCAGCCATTCGACGGCGGCGAGCTTGGCGCGCGCACTGTCCTCGAACTGGCGTGAAATGCGGTCAATCAGGTTCATAAAGGCGGCTCGCCGAAAATGGTCGAAGTCTATCACGATGGTTCATGTGGCATACCCTTTGTTCGCGGCATCGGGCTTGTTTATTGAGTATGCCAGTCCAGTTCGAGCATTACCGGAGCATGGTCTGACGGGCGTTCCAGCGAGCGCGGCGCTTTATCCACCGAGCAGGCGCGGCAGGCATTCCGCAGGGGATTGGAGACGAGGATGTGGTCGATGCGCATCCCGAAGTTGCGCCGGAAAGCGCCCATTCGGTAATCCCACCATGTATAGCTGGATTCGGGTTGCTCAAACAGGCGGAAAGCGTCAGTCAGGCCGGTTTCCATAAGCGCCCGGAATGCGGCGCGTTCTGGCGGAGAAACGAGAATTTCCCCCCCCCAGTTGGGATGCACGTCCGCCGCGTCGGGCGCGATGTTGAAATCGCCCGCAAGCACCAGATTGGGATGGGCGGGCAGAGCCTCTTGCTTGAGCCAGCGGGTCAGCGCGTCGAGCCAGCCCAGCTTATAGACGAATTTGTCGGAATCTAGCGCCTGTCCGTTCGGGAAATAGCCACAGACGATGCGCACGCCGGAAACGGTCGCGGCGATCAGGCGTTTTTGCTCGTCGGCGAAGCCGGGGATGCCGCGCTGGACATCCTTCGGCGGCGAGGAAGCGAGGATGGCGACCCCGTTGTAAGTTTTTTGCCCGGAGAACGCTGCGTAATAACCAGCAGCCCGGAGTTCGTCCTCTGGAAACGCTTTGTCCTCAAGTTTTAGTTCTTGCAGGCAAAGCGCGTCCGGGCGGTGTGTGTCCAGCCAGTCCAGAAGGTGATGCAGGCGGACTCTCAGCGAGTTGACGTTCCAAGTGGCGATTTTCATGTTCGGAGGGGTGCAGTGTCCAGTTTCGACAAAATGACAAAACAAGTGGCAGAAAATATGTCAGGAAGTGTCGAAACACTTTACATCGAAAAATAGCCTTTCTCAAATTTCATGTAATTTCAATCAGATGTGTATGTGGCATGGAGCTTGCTTGTATTTTGGTGGCATGGTTCCCCTCTTCGCCCCGCGAAACGCCCGATTTGCGTGTAGCGGGGCGCATTTATTGGTGGATGCCGAATTCGCGCAGGGCTTCGCGGATGCTAAAATCCGCGCCTTCCGCTTTCTTGGCAGGCGTTTCCATGTCCGGCAATACCTTTGGCACGCTGTTCTGTGTCACTTCTTTTGGCGAATCCCACGGTTCGGCCATCGGCTGCGTGGTCGACGGCTGCCCTCCCGGCTTGGCGCTTGGGCAAGCAGACATTCAAGCCGACCTTGACCGGCGCAAGCCCGGAACTTCGCGCCATGTCACGCAGCGGCGCGAGCCGGACGAAGTGGAAATCCTCTCCGGTGTCTTTGAAGGGCTGACGACGGGTGCGCCTATCGCCCTGCTGATTCGCAACCAAGACCAGCGTTCAAAAGATTACAGCGACATTGCCGAACTCTTCCGTCCGGGCCATGCCGATTACACCTGCTGGCAGAAGTACGGCGTGCGCGATTACCGTGGGGGCGGACGAGCTTCCGCGCGGGAGACGGCGGTGCGGGTGGCGGCGGGCGCTATTGCGCGTAAGTGGCTGGCCGAAAAATTTGGTGTCGTGGTTCGCAGCTATCTGGCGCAGCTTGGCGAAATTCCGGTTCCTTTCGAGTCTTGGGATTTTGTCGCGGGCAGCCCTTTTTTTGCGCCCAACCTTTCCCTTCAGCCCAAGCTCGAAGCGTACATGGATGCCCTGCGGAGCGAGGGAGACTCAATCGGCGCACGCATCAACGTAGTCGCCGCTGGCGTGCCGGTGGGGTGGGGGGAGCCTGTGTTTGGGCGGCTCGATGCCGACATCGCCCACGCGATGATGGGCATCAACGCGGTCAAAGGGGTCGAGATTGGCGCGGGCTTCGCGTCGGTCGGGCAGCGCGGCTCGGAACATGGCGACGAGATGACCCGCGAAGGCTTCCTGTCGAATAACGCGGGCGGTGTGCTCGGCGGCGTGTCGTCGGGGCAGGACATTCTCGTGAGCTTGGCGGTAAAGCCCGCTTCCAGCATCCGCCGCGAAAAGCGTTCAATCAACATCGCTGGCGAGGCGGTGACGGTGAGCACGCGCGGACGCCATGACCCATGCGTGGGCATCCGCGCCATTCCCGTGGCCGAGGCGATGCTGGCGCTGGTGCTGATCGACCATGCTTTGCGCCATCGCGCACAGTGCGGCGACGTGCGCACGGACACACCCAAGGTTGCGGCTCAGGCTCCTTCAGCGGACGCGCAGCCGCCTTCGCCCCCGAAGGGCTGATAAGCTGTTAGCGTCGGCGAAGCCGCTTTCCGGCTACCTCTGCCGATGGTCATGTGAAATAATTAACGCTTCTTTTCCCTGAAAGTTTGTTGGAAAGTTTGATGAGCGCCAAGACGCTTTACGAAAAACTCTGGTCAGACCACGTTGTCCGCGAAGAGCCGGACGGCACGGCGCTGATCTATATCGATCGCCACCTAGTGCATGAAGTCACCAGCCCGCAAGCCTTTGAAGGGCTGAAGCTCGCGGGGCGCAAGCCTTGGCGCGTCTCTTCCATCGTGGCGACCGCCGACCACAACACGCCGACCGACCGATGGGAGGAAGGCATCCTCGATCCGGTTTCCCGTTTGCAGGTGGAAACGCTGGACATCAATATCCGTGAAACTGGGGCGCTGGCCTATTTCCCGTTTAGAGATGCGCGGCAGGGCATCATCCATGTCATCGGGCCGGAAAACGGCGCGGTGCTGCCGGGCATGACGGTTGTCTGCGGCGACTCGCACACGTCCACGCATGGCGCGTTCGCGGCGATGGCGCACGGCATCGGCACTTCCGAAGTCGAGCATGTGCTGGCGACACAATGCTTGGTGCAGAAAAAATCGAAAGCCATGCTGGTTCGGGTCGAAGGCCATTTGGGTAAAGGCGTGACCGCCAAGGATGTGGCGCTGGCTATCATCGGCAAGATTGGCACGGCGGGCGGCACGGGCTATGCGATGGAATTTGCCGGTTCCGCTATTCGCGGGCTTTCGATGGAAGGGCGGATGACGCTCTGCAATATGGCCATCGAGGCGGGCGCGCGGCTGGGGCTGGTGGCTCTCGACGAGATGACGCTCGATTACCTGAAAGACCGTTCGTTTTCGCCACGCGGCGCGGATTGGGACAAAGCGGCAGCGGCTTGGCGCGGCCTGCGTTCGGATGAGGGCGCCGTGTTCGACCGTACCGTGGAATTGGTGGCGGCGGAAATTTTGCCCCAAGTCACATGGGGCACGTCGCCGGAGATGGTCGTGCCCATCACGGGCAGGGTTCCTGACCCCAAAAAAGAAGCCGACGCGGCAAAGCGGGAAGGCATGGAACGCGCGCTTGCCTATATGGGCTTGCAGCCGGAGATGCCGATTCAGTCCATCAAAATCGACAAGGTGTTCATTGGCTCCTGCACCAATTCCCGCATTGAAGACCTGCGTCAGGCGGCTGCGGTGCTGGAAGGCCGCCGCAAGGCGGACAACGTCAGGCTGGCGCTGGCCGTGCCGGGTTCCGGTCAGGTCAGGCGCCAAGCGGAAGCGGAGGGGCTGGACAAAATTTTTATTGCGGCGGGGTTTGAATGGCGGGAGCCGGGCTGTTCGATGTGCCTTGCCATGAACGCGGACAGGCTCTCGCCGGGCGAGCGTTGCGCTTCCACCTCGAACCGCAATTTCGAGGGGCGGCAGGGGCCGGGAGGGCGAACCCATCTCGTCAGCCCGGCAATGGCGGCGGCGGCGGCCATCGCGGGGCATTTTGCCGATGTGCGGGACATTCTTTGACTGCGGAGGAACCAAAATGAAACGGGGAACGTTGCTTTGCGTGATTTTGCTGGCGGTTTTTGTTTCCGGTCTGACGGCTTGCAATACCGTGCGCGGCGTTGGCAAGGACATCGAGGCGGGCGGCAAGGCGGTTCAGAGGGCAAGCCAGTGAGGTTGCGCAAAAGCCCTGCGGGCGCATAAAGAAGATGGAAAAATTCATGACATTTACGGGCCTTGTTGCCCCGATGGATCGCAATAACGTCGACACGGACGCGATTATTCCCAAGCAATTCCTGAAATCCATCAAGCGTTCCGGTTTCGGGCCAAATGCGTTCGACGAATGGCGCTATCTGGACCACGGCGAACCGGGCATGGACAACAGCCGCCGTCCGCTGAATCCCGATTTTGTGCTCAATCAGGCGCGTTACCAGGGCGCGTCGATTCTGCTGGCGCGCGCCAATTTTGGCTGCGGCTCCAGCCGCGAGCATGCGCCCTGGGCGCTGGCGGATTTCGGTTTCAAGGTGATTCTTGCCGAATCGTTCGCCGATATTTTCTTCAACAACTGTTTCAAGAGCGGCTTGCTGCCCTTGGCGCTGCCCAAGGCGGACATTGACGCGCTGTTCGGCCTCGTGGAAGCCACGCCGGGTTTTTCGCTGTTGGTGAATTTGGCGGAACAGACGCTTTTGCGGTCTGACGGTGTGGCGGTTCCGTTCCAAGTGGACGCTTTCCGCAAGGAATGCCTCTTGAACGGTTGGGACGACATTGGCCTGACGCTGCGCCATGCCGATGAAATCCGCGAGTTTGAGGCTCGCCGCCAGAAGCGGTTTCCGTGGCTGTTTGCGGGGTGATTTTTTGGCATTCGGACAATCGACCATGAAACAACTCATTGCCTGCTGCGGTCTCGATTGCGAAGTTTGCGACGCCCGCATCGCCACCCTTGCCGACGACAACGCGCTGCGCGAAGCGACCGCCTCGAAATGGCGCGTGATGAACAACGCGCCGGAGATTACTGCTGAGACAATCAATTGCATGGGCTGCCGCATGGACGGTTTGAAATTCGCCTATTGCGCGATGTGCGAAATCCGCTCCTGCGCGATGGGGAAAGGCTTTGGAACCTGCGGCGAATGCGCGGAACTGGATTCATGCCCCACGCTCGGAGCCGTCCTTGAGCACGCGCCCGAAGCGAAGGGCAATCTTGCCCGAAAATGCCAATGAAATTGATTTGAGAAAGGAAAAAGGACAGAGCATGGCCAAAAAAATCTGCGTTCTTCCCGGCGACGGCATCGGCCCCGAAATCACGGCGCAGGCCGTGCGGGTGCTGGATGCGCTGAACTTGGGTTTCGAGATGGAAGCCGCGCTTCTGGGCGGCGCGGCAGTCGACGCGACCGGAAACCCCTACCCGGAAGCCAGCCAAAAACTCGCGGGCGAAGCCGATGCCGTTTTGCTGGGCGCGGTCGGCGGTCCCAAATGGGATGTTTTGCCCCGCGAGCAGCGCCCGGAGCGCGGCCTTCTTGGCATCCGAAAGCATCTTGGGCTGTTTGCCAACCTGCGCCCCGCCGTGCTTTACCCGGAACTGGCGAACGCATCCACCTTGAAACCGGAAATCGTGTCTGGATTGGACATCCTAATCGTGCGCGAATTGACCGGGGATATTTATTTCGGCCAGCCGCGTGGCATTGAAAACCGCAATGGCGAACGTTTCGGTTTCAATACCATGCACTATTCGGAATCCGAAATCCGGCGCATCGGGCGCGTTGCATTTGAGGCGGCTCGCAAGCGCGATAAAAAAGTGTGTTCCGTCGACAAAATGAACGTGCTGGAAACGACGCAGCTTTGGCGCGATGTCATGAATGAGCTTGCGCCGGAATACCCGGACGTGGCGCTGAGCCATATGCTGGTGGATAACGCCGCGATGCAGCTCGTGCGCGCGCCGCGCCAGTTCGATGTCATGGTGACGGGCAACATGTTCGGAGATATTCTTTCCGATGAAGCCTCGATGCTGACGGGTTCCATCGGCATGTTGCCTTCGGCTTCTCTGGACGAGAACGGCAAGGGGCTATATGAGCCGTCGCACGGCTCCGCCCCGAACATCGCCGGACAAGACGTGGCCAATCCGCTGGCCACCATTCTTTCCGCCGCCATGATGCTGCGCTATTCCTTTGGCTTGGAAGAAGAGGCCGGAAATGTGGAAAAAGCGGTCAAGAAAGTGCTGGCGAAGGGATTGCGCACAGGCGATATTTTCGAGCCGGGGACGCAAAAGGTCGGCACGAAGCAAATGGGCGACGCCGTGCTGGCGGAGCTTGGATAACAGGACGTGGGCTTTTTTGAAAAGCAAAGCCCGTATTGCAATGAGGGTTTTGGGCAAAATTTTGCCGTCTTATGCAATAAGGCATCCTGTGCGGGAAGTGGTTTTGTTTTTGTTGTGAGGAAATCATGAAACGAGTAGCTCTGGTTGGCTGGAGAGGAATGGTGGGATCCGTGCTCATGCAGCGGATGATGGATGAAAAGGATTTCGCCCTGTTTGAGCCTGTTTATTTCTCGACCTCTAACGCGGGGGGGCAAGCGCCTGTTTTTGGCGGAAAAGAGGCGGCGCTGCCTTTGCAGGACGCGGGCGGCATCGACATGCTCAAGACCTGCGATATTGTCGTGACCTGCCAGGGCGGCGATTACACGAAAGAAGTCTTTCCGAAGCTGCGCGGCGCGGGCTGGCAAGGCCACTGGATAGATGCCGCGTCGGCGCTCAGGATGGCGGATGACGCAGTCATCATTCTCGACCCGGTCAATCTGGACGTTATCAAAAACGCGCTTGCGAGGGGCGGCAAGAACTGGATTGGCGGGAACTGCACGGTGTCGCTGATGCTGATGGGGCTGGGCGGGCTGTTCCAGCACGACCTCGTCGAATGGGTCTCATCGATGACCTATCAGGCCGCGTCGGGCGCGGGCGCGCAGAACATGCGCGAACTGCTCTCGCAGATGGGCGCGCTCCACGCCTCGGTGGCCGACCTGCTGGCCGACCCGGCATCTGCCATTCTGGACATCGACAGGAAGGTGTCCGAAACCATGCGTTCCCCGGCGTTCCCGACCAAAAACTTCCGCAACGCGCCGCTGGCGGGCAGCCTCATCCCGTGGATTGACGTGCCGGTCGAGCACGGGCAATCCAAGGAAGAATGGAAGGGCGGGGCGGAGTGCAACAAGATTCTCGGCAAGCCGCCTTTCCGCGCGGCGGGCAGCATTCCGGTCGACGGGCTTTGCGTGCGCATCGGCGCGATGCGCTGCCATTCCCAAGGGCTGACCATCAAACTGAAAAAAGACGCGCCGCTCGACGAGGTATGCGGAATCCTCGCTTTGGCGAATGAATGGGTGAAGGTCGTGCCCAACGAACGCGAAATTTCCGAGCGCGAGCTGACGCCCGCCGCCGTGACGGGAACGCTCTCCGTTCCTGTGGGGCGTATCCATAAACTGGCAATGGGACCGGAATACATCGGAGCCTTCACTGTTGGCGACCAGTTGCTTTGGGGCGCGGCGGAGCCGTTGCGGCGCATGCTGCGCATATTGCTAGAAGAATAAATTTGGATGGAATGGCTGAAGATGCGGAGTGCTCGTGTTGGCGCGGAAAGCCTTTTCCTTATAAGTGTTTCCCGTAATTGCGTGAGCAATACTCTTTTCGGCCTGAAATGGTTGCTGCAAATATCTTGGAGTAATGGTAAATTGTGGCATCAATTTCACTATATAGATTGTCCTTTGCTTGGCTCAGGAAAGGCAGCAGGATTTGAGGGTGGCGATGAAACCGATTATTAAGGCATCCCTGATCGCGGCAGCGATCTCTTTTTTACCGTTTAGCGCACAGGCCGCCGGACTGGGGCAATACTCCGTCCGAAGCAAGCTGGGAGAGCCGCTGAATGTCGAAATCCAGATCAACGCGACCCAGCAGGAGCTTCAGTCGCTGACGGCTCGTATTGCGCCTGCCGATGCCTTTCAGCAAGGCGGCGTTCCTTATGCCAGCTTCGTGCCCAATGTGAAGGTCGCAGTCGAAAACCGTGGTGATCGCTCGGTATTGAAATTGAGCAGCGATATTCCGGTCAATGAAGCGGTCGCCAGTCTGGTGGTTCAGTTGAACTGGGATGACGGGCGCGTATCACGTACCTACAATATTCTGCTCGACCCGCCTGATGTTGATATTCGCCCGCCGGCGCCCGTCGAGCCAATCGTCACCCAGCCAGCGCCGCTTCCCATCGCCGAAACGCCGCCCGCTTCTCTGCCGATGCCGGAGCTAACGGCCGAACCTGTACCCGAACCCACGCCTGAGCCAGCGCCGACCGTCATCGAGCAGCCGCCTATTCCAGAACAGGCTCCTTCTCCGTATGTGCAAGAGCCTGTGCCGGAACCCGCCCCTGTTCCCGACATGCCGCCGGAACGTCCGCCGGTCGAGCCTGAAAGGCTTGCCCCGCCGCCCGCGCCCTCTTACACGCCGTCTTATTCGGAGGCGGACGGAAGCGATTACGCCGTCAAGAAGGGCGATACATTGGGTTCCATCGCCCGAGGGCGCGCGCCTCTGGATGTGTCGCTCGATCAGATGATGGTTGCCCTGCACCGCGCCAATCCGTCGGCGTTCATCGACAACAACATCAATCGGCTTAGAACTGGCGTCATTCTCAAAATGCCGTCTGCCGATGAAGCGCGGAACATCAGCAATACCGAAGCGCGCAGGGAAGTCCGTGTCCAAACGCAGGCATTTAACGATTGGCGCGCCCGTGTGGCTGGAGAGGTCGTCAGCCGTCCCGCAGTTCCGGCAGAAGAAAGCGCCGGAAGAACGCGCACTATCGACACGGTTCCGCCAGTTGCTGAGCAGGATCGTGACAGAGTGGCGATTTCGTCGGGCGATGCCTCTGGGCAAGGAGGCAATGCAGATCGTCTGAGGCAGGCGGAAGAAAATGCCGCTGCGGCATTGAGCGCACAGAAAGAGGCCGAGTCGAGGGTCAAAGAGCTTGAGGATATTCTCAAGGCCCAAGAAAAACTGATCGTCGAAAAGGAAAAAGAAGCCCGCAAGCAGCAACAGACTGCGGCTGCACAGACTCCCGCGCCAACGCCCGCGCCCGTCGTAGCCGCCGAACCGCCGCCCGCTCCTGTGCCGCCGCCCGCGCCGGAACAGCCCGCCGCGCCTGCGGAGCCTCCAGTCGCGCAGCCGCCTCAAGAACCTGCCGCGCCGCCAGTAGAAGAAGCTCCGCAGGAACCCGTGGCTGAAGAACCTGCCGCGCCCTTGCAAGTGGAAACCGATAGTGCTCCTGAGCCTTACCAAGACCCGCTCATGGAGAAGCTGACCGATCCGCAAATCTTGGGAGGCTTTGCGCTGGTCATCGCCATCTTGGCTATTTTCCTTGGCATCCGTTCCCGGAAAAAACGCGCCGACATGGGGCTGTATACCCTCTCGCAAGATGCAACGAGCATGTTCCCGGAAGATGCGACTTCAATCTTCGGGGATAACGGCGGCCAGAATGTCGACACGTCTGCTAGCAGTGTCATCCATACCGATTTCAGCCAGACCGGCTTGTCAATCGACACCAACGAAGGGGTCGATCCAGTGGCCGAGGCCGATGTCTATATGGCTTATGGTCGGGACAGCCAAGCCGAGGAAATCCTTAATGACGCGCTCAAAGTTGATCCGAAACGCGGGGCGATCTATGTCAAGCTGCTTGAAATTTATGCCCAAAGGCAGGATCTGAAGCAGTTTGAGGAGAAGGCAACCGAGCTTTTCTCAATTACACAAGGCCAAGGGCGGGATTGGGAAAAAGCAGCGCAGATGGGGCGGCGGCTCGACCCCTCCAATCCGCTCTATTCCGGCAAATCGTCTGGACAGGACGGCAACGAAGTGTCGCGATTGCCAGGGCTTGAACCCGCGATTGAAGAAACCACTAGGATGGATCTGGAGGCGGAAAAGAATCCTGCCAATTCTGGCGCGACCTTGTCTGATCTGGATTTTGGCGTTTCATCAGCCCCTTCCGCACCCGCAGTGAAAACAGGTACTGACGAGCGACCGAAGGAATTGGCTGGCGATGCCGTTCCTGCCGCTGCCGCCCAGCCCAAGCGGCAGGAAGCCGCAACGCCCTCGGAGGTCGATTTTCAGTTTGAACCGGCTGAAACTGAGCCAAAAGCGCCGGGCAGCATAGACTTCGATCTCGGCAAGTCGCAATCAACTTCCGAAGCGGGTAAGCAGCCTATTTCCGTCTCCGCGCCCAAAGCAGTTGGTGTCGCTTCCAGGACCGCTGGCCGCAAATCTGCCCTGCCCAAGTCAACGAAAAATCTGACAGACCCGCTTGATTTCGATTTGCCCGTAGGAAGCCAGGATGTTGCTTCGGGCGACATGAGCGCGACGGTCGTATTGCCCTCCGCTCAAGGCGGAAGCGAGCGTGGCGATGATGTGATGATGGATCTTGAAAAGACCAGCTTCGACCCGAACGCGCTCGATTTTGATCTTGACCTTGATGATGTCGATTCGGACACCGCCACGGCTTCTGTTGCCCCCGCGAGGGACGGCAAAGCCAAAGGCAGCCAGTCGCGTGTGCCCGCAGGCAATTCGGCGGCTGCGGCAGCCGATACGGAAGAGGTTGATACCAAGCTCGAACTGGCGCTGGCTTATGGAGACATGGGCGATACGGAGGGTGCGCTGGGACTGCTGCGTGAGGTCATGGCCGAAGGCAATGCCGCGCAAAAAGCGGAAGCCAAGGCATTGATCGCCAAGATGGGCTGAACCTGTTTTGCTTTTCTTCCTGCCGCCGCGCTTCTCACGCGGCGGCGTTCCTTTATGCATGCGGGCTTGATTCTTTTCTTGTGGGCAGTAGCGGCTGTTTTCATGCAGCAAGCGGAAGGCTGGGTCTTGGCCGTGTCGCTCGTCTTAAGTTTGTCCGTGGCGCTCGTCTGCGCGCGCACTTATTGCTTGCGCTTGCTTGTCAGGGTTCGTGTTCTCTTGCTGGCTATCTTCGTGCTGTTCGCGCTGTTTACGCCGGGGGAGGTCGTTTTTCCTGACGGGTTGCGCATCAGTCCCAGCAAAGAGGGGTTGCTGCTCGCGCTGACCCATGCCAGCCGCTTGTTGGCGCTCGTGTGCTGGGTGGCGGTCTTGCTTGGGCGTATGCCGACGGAGCGCCTCGTGAGCGGTCTTTACGCGCTTTTTCGTCCCTGCGCCGTATTCGGCTTGTCTGCGGAACGCGCCGCCTTGCGCTTGCTTCTCGTGCTGCGCTACGCCAATGTAACGCAGCGGGGCAAACAGCCTTGGCGGGACTGGAAGGGCTGGCTTGATCCGCCCGTTGCCGTTGCGGGCTTTGAAAGCATCCGATTGACACGCGAGCACTTGGGTTTCAGGGACATTGCCTTACTAGTTACCGCATTTGCCCTTTTGGTGTTTTGGTGGTCGCGGTGAGGATTGCGCTGGGCATCGAATATGCGGGAGATGCTTTCGAGGGCTGGCAGAGTCAGCTACATGGGCGCACGGTGCAAGATGCCGTCGAGCGGGCGCTTGGAATCATCGCCGGGGAATCCATCAGGCTACATGCGGCGGGGCGCACCGATACCGGCGTCCATGCCACTGCGCAGGTTGTCCATTTCGATACCGCCGCGCATCGTCCGCTGACGGCTTGGGTGCGGGGAGCCAATGCTTGGCTGCCCGCAAGCATCTCGATACGCTGGGCAGTTGAGGTCGACGAACGTTTCCATGCCCGCTTTCTTGCGTTTGAGCGCAGTTATCGCTATCTGCTTCACAATGCGCCGGTCAGGCCAGCGGTGCTGGCTGGGCGGGTGGGTTGGTTTCATCTGCCGCTTGATGTGGAAAAAATGGCTGCCGCTGCCGCTCAATTGCTTGGAAGGCATGATTTTTCTTCCTTCCGCACGGCCTCCTGCCAGAGCAAAACGCCTGTACGGATAATGAACGTGGCGCGTGTGGCGCGTGAAGGTGGCATCATCGTGTTCGATTTCAGCGCCAACGGTTTTTTGCACCATATGGTGCGCAACCTCGTTGGCGCGTTGGTCTGTGTTGGCAAGGGCGAGCGTCCGCCGCAATGGATTGGGGAGCTTCTCGCTTGCCGCGACCGCTCGATGGGCGCGGCAACTTTCGCCCCGGACGGGCTTTACTTCTGCGGGGTATCGTATCCGTCGCTCTGGTCGTTGCCAGAAGGCGGGCGTATCCTGACGAAACCTTATTTTGACGTGCTTTGAATGTCGCGTACCCGAATCAAAATTTGCGGCCTGACCCGAGAGGAGGATGTTGTCGCGGCGGTCGAGGCAGGGGTCGATGCGGTCGGTTTTGTGTTCTATCCGCCCAGCCCGCGCAACGTCCTGTTCAGCCGCGCCGCCGAATTGGCCTCGCTGCTGCCGCCCTTTGTTGCGGCGGTGGGGCTGTTCGTCAATCCGCAGGCTGAATTCGTGGCAGATGCCTTGCGCCGCGTTCCCCTGCAATGGCTTCAGTTTCATGGCGACGAGAGCGATGCCCAATGCGCGGCTCTGTCTGCGGTTCCCGGTATGGATTGTCGGCTGCCTTGGATAAAAGCCGCCCGAATGCGTCCCGGCGTCGATCTGTTAGAATTCTCCGCCCGCCACTCCGGCGCGCGGGCGCTGTTGCTGGATGCTTTTGTGGATGGCTACGGCGGCAGCGGCAAAACATTTGACTGGTCGCTCGCCACCCCGGAACTGAAGCGCCCGGTTGTGCTGTCAGGCGGGCTTTGCCCGGATAACATCGGCGAGGCCATCATCCGGGTACGGCCTTGGGCGGTTGATGTGTCGAGCGGGGTAGAAGTGGCAAAAGGAATCAAAGACGCGGCGAAAATCGCCGCATTTGTCAAAGGAGTTCGTGACGCTGATGGCTGAAATGCGGCAGCAGTATTCGTTACCTGATGCGCGGGGGCATTTCGGCTCATATGGCGGCGTTTTTGTCGCCGAAACGCTCATGCCCGCGCTGGAAGAACTGAGCGTGGCCTTTGAGGCGTGTCGTAAGGATGCGGCTTTTATCGCCGAGTATGAACACGAGCTCAGGCATTACGTTGGTCGTCCCAGCCCGATTTATCATGCCAAGCGCCTTTCGGAGCATCTGGGCGGGGCGCAGATACTTCTGAAGCGCGAGGATCTCAACCATACGGGTGCGCATAAGGTCAATAACTGCGTCGGGCAGGCGCTTTTGGCCAAGCGCATGGGCAAGCCCCGGGTAATCGCTGAAACCGGCGCGGGTCAGCACGGCGTGGCAACGGCCACCGTCGCGGCTCGCTACGGCTTCGAGTGCGTGGTCTACATGGGCACGGAAGACGTGAAGCGGCAAGCTGCCAACGTCTATCGGATGAAACTTCTCGGGGCGACCGTCGTTCCGGTGGATTCCGGTTCAAAGACGCTCAAGGACGCGCTCAACGAAGCCATGCGCGACTGGGTCACGAACGTTTCCAATACCTTCTACATTCTCGGCACGGTCGCGGGGCCTCATCCTTATCCGATGATAGTGCGCGATTTCCAGACGGTCATCGGCAGGGAATGCTTGGCGCAGATGAAGGAATCTTTCGGATGCCAGCCGGACGTGGCGATTGCCTGCGTGGGAGGCGGCTCCAACGCGATTGGTTTTTTTCATCCCTATATTCCCTTTGAGGAAGTACGTCTGGTGGGGGTCGAAGCCGCCGGGGAAGGAATCGAAACGGGTCGTCATGCCGCGCCGCTCACGGCCAATGCCAAGGTGGGCGTCCTGCACGGGAACCGCACCTATTTAATGCAGGACGAGAACGGGCAGGTCATCGAAACCCATTCCGTTTCCGCCGGGCTAGATTATCCGGGTGTAGGGCCGGAACATGCGTGGCTGAAGGATAGCGGACGCGCCGAATATGTCGCCGCGACCGATAGCGAGGCGCTCGAAGCCTTCCACGCGCTTTGCCGTTTTGAAGGCATCATTCCGGCGCTGGAATCCTCACACGCGCTGGCGCATGCCATGAAAATCGCGCCAACGATGGCGCGTGACAAGCTCCTGCTGGTTTGCCTTTCCGGGCGCGGCGACAAAGACATGCACACTGTCGCCGAGCGTTCAGGCATCCAGTTCTGAACGGCAGGGTTTTATGTCCAGAATCCAGACAATTTTCCAGCGATTGCAAGCCGAAGGGCGCAAGGCGCTGATTCCTTTCATCACGGCGGGCGACCCCGACGCTGAATCGACCGTGCCGTTGATGCGCTCGCTCGTGGCGGGCGGCGCGGACATCATCGAGCTTGGCGTGCCGTTTTCCGACCCGATGGCCGATGGGCCGGTCATCCAACGCGCTTCGGAACGGGCTTTGGCCAAAGGCATGAGCCTTGCCCGCGTGCTCGGCATCGTTCGTGCTTTCCGCGCGGAAAACGACCTGACCCCGGTTGTGCTGATGGGCTACGCCAATCCCATCGAAGCGATGGGTGTTTCCGTTTTTGTTGATGCGGCAAAGCAGGCGGGCGTCGATGGTGTGCTGGTGGTCGATTATCCGCCCGAGGAATGCGCGGACTTGACCGCGAGCATGCGTGCCGCCGGACTGGATCAGGTTTTCCTGCTCGCGCCGACTTCTTCCGAACAGCGTTTCCGTGACGTTGCCCAAGCGGGCAGCGGCTACCTTTATTACGTTTCGCTGAAAGGCGTGACCGGGGCGGCAAGCATCGATATGGATGAGATTGCCCGCCGCATCCCGCGTATCCGCGCTGTGGCGGGAATGCCGGTCGGCGTGGGTTTTGGCATTCGGGATGCCGAAACGGCAAAAAAAATCGGGGCGGTGGCCGACGCGGTGGTGATCGGCAGCCGTATCGTTCAGGAAATCGAGGCAAGCGAGCGCGGTCAAGCCTGTGCCAATGTTGAAACATTCGTGCGCGGCATTCGTGTTGCGCTCGATGAACTCGCCGGAGCATAAAACATGAGTTGGCTGCAAAAACTGCTTCCTCCCCGGATCAAGCGCGACGAAGGCGCTGTGCACAACAGGTCGATCCCGGAAGGGCTGTGGAACAAATGCCCGGCCTGCGAGGCGGTGCTCTATCACTCCGATCTCGCGGGCAACCTGCATGTGTGCCCGAAATGCGGGCATCACCTGCGCATCAGCGCGTGTGCGCGGCTCGACCTGCTGCTCGATGCCGAAGGCCGTCTGGAAATTGGCACGGAAGTGGTTCCTGTCGATTCGCTCAAATTCAAGGATTCGCGCAAATATACGGAACGCTTGGCCGCCGCCGCGAAGGATACGGAGGAGACCGAGGCGCTGCGGGTCATGCAGGGGTCGGTGCTGGGCGTGCCGCTGGTCGCGGCATGTTTTGAATTTGATTTTCTTGGCGGCTCGATGGGTTCCGTGGTCGGGGAGCGTTTTGTGCGGGGTGTGCGCGTCGCGCTCGACCAATGCTTGCCTTTCATCTGCATCACGGCTTCTGGCGGGGCAAGGATGCAGGAAGGTTTGCTTTCGCTGATGCAGATGGCCAAGACCACGGCAGCGATTACCCTGCTTGGGCAGAAAGGGCTGCCGTTCATCACCGTGCTGACCGACCCAACGATGGGCGGCGTGTCGGCGAGCTTTGTCTTTATGGGCGATGTGGTGATTGCCGAGCCCGGCGCGTTGATCGGCTTTGCCGGGCCACGGGTCATCGAGCAGACGGTGCGCGAAAAACTCCCTGAAGGCTTCCAGCGTTCCGAATTTCTGCTCGAAAAAGGCGCGATCGACATGATCGTAGACCGTCGGCAGTTGCGCGAATGCCTAGCCGGGCTATTGAGCCTTCTCAATCGGCAACCGGCGGTTCATGACTGATTCGGGCTGCCAAGGATTGCCGACAACGCTGTCCGACTGGCTGGAACTGCTTGATGCGCGGCACGGCGCGAACATTTGCCTCGGGCTGGAGCGTGTATCAGAAGTGCTCGCCGCGCTGAACGTCAAATCTGACGCGGCAGTGATTGCCGTTGGGGGAACCAACGGCAAAGGTTCGGTCTGCGCCATGCTCGAAGCCATCCTGTGCGCCGAAGGCTACCGCGTCGGCTGCTATGCCTCGCCCCACCTGCTGCGTTACAACGAGCGTGTGCGCGTCAACGGCGCTGAAGCCAGCGATGAGGCGCTGGCCGCTGCTTTTGCCGATGTCGAGGCCGCCCGTGGCAATGTGCCTCTGACGTATTTCGAGCACGGCACGCTGGCGGCTTGGAAGATTTTTTGCGCGGCGCGGCTCGATGCCATCATTCTTGAAGTTGGGCTGGGCGGTCGGCTCGACGCGGTCAACGCCATTGATGCCGATTGCGCGGTCGTCACCGGCGTGGCGATGGACCACATGGATTATCTTGGCGACACGCGCGAAGTGATTGGTTTCGAGAAAGCGGGCATTTTCCGTTCAAGCCGTCCGGCGGTCTGCGGCGACCCATGTCCGCCGCAAAGCCTCGTCGAATACGCGCAAGCGATAGGGGCGCAACTGTGGGTTCGCGGGCGCGATTTCGGTGTCGATACTGACCGCCAGCAATGGAGCTACTGGCGAAGCGACGCGCCGATGACATGCGGCAACGCGGGCGTTTCGCGGCGCGGAGGGCTTGCCCATCCCGCCTTGCGCGGCGCGAACCAGCTTTCCAACGCTGCTACGGCGATGACGGCGCTCGATGCCTTGCGGGCGCGTATCCCCGTTTCCATGCAAGCCATCCGGCAGGGCTTGATGCGGGTCGAATTGCCGGGACGCTTCCAGACTTTGCCGGGGCAGCCCCAAGTGGTGCTCGATGTGGCCCATAACCCGCAGGCAGCGGACGTTCTGGCCGACAATCTTGGGCAGATGGGATTTGCCCCCGAGACTTGGGCGGTTTTCGGAATGCTCGCCGACAAGGATGTGGAAGGCGTTGCGAAAAGCATGAATGCGCGAGTCGACCATTGGCTGCCCTGCACATTGTCTGGCTCAAGAGGGCTTGACGCGGAAACCTTGATTGGGCGCTTGCGGGCGGCGGGAGTGGAAGAGGGCAGAATCGAACAAGGTTCCGCGTCGCCCGCCGACGCTTTTGCGCGGGCACGGAAACGCGCCGCGCTCGATGATAGAATCGTCGTGTTTGGTTCCTTCTTGACCGTGGCTGATGTGTTGGCTGAAATTCAGAACCGCTGCTGATGCGCGATATGCCAATAGAGGTTTCAAGTGAGCGACTTTAGCGATTTTCCGGCAAACGACGCAGACGGCACCGAAATCAAGAAACGCGCTCGCCGCCGCCTTGTGGGCGCAAGCGTGCTGGCCGTGCTGGCTGTCATCATATTGCCGTTGGCGCTGGATAACAGTGAAGCGCCGCGAGCCGTGCCCGATATGCAGGTTTCCATTCCCGGACGCGGCGAGGCTGAATTGCCGCCGCTTCCTCCCGAAGGCGGTTCCGAATCCGGCAGCGGCGTCATCGAACCGGACGCTGCCCCGGCGGCTCCCGAAATCCCTCTGGAAATTCCTCCTTCTTTGCCCGCGCAATCCTCTCCACCGCGCTCGGTTCAGCCCGTGCCGGAGCCGCCCGCCACGCGCCCTGCCAGAGAAGCCCGCCCAGAAAACGCGCCGCCTCAAGCGGCTCGCCCCGCGAAGGATGATGAGGCCGCACGGGTGCAAGCTCTGCTCAATGACACGGCTCCGAAGGCTTCACCCAAGGCAAAAGACCAAGTATTCGTTCAGATTGGCGCTTACAACAATGCGGCCAGAGCCAACAAACATGCGAAAGAATTGAAAAAGAAAGGTTTTGCGGCTTACGCGGAAAAGGCGGGCAAGGTGGTGCGGGTACGTATTGGCCCGCTGTCCCGCGATGAAGGGGAGAAAGCCGTGGCTCGCCTGAAAGCTCAAGGGCGCAAAGCGGTGCTGGTGTCGCGTTGAACATTGGACACTGACTCAGCATGACGGTTTTCGACTATGCGTTCCTCTCCATTCTCGGCTTGTCCGCCGTACTGGGATTATGGCGGGGATTGGTGAGCGAGCTATTGGGGCTAGCGGCTTGGGTATTGGCCCTGATCGTGGCGAGCCGCTATGCCGATGTTGCCGCGCTCCAGCTTGAAAATGCGATTGCCGACCCGCGCTGGCGAATGGTTGCCGCGTTCGCGCTCATCCTTTTCGCCGTGTTGTTGGTGGTGTCGCTGCTCAAACTTTTTTTGCGGCGTCTGCTGCATACATTGGGATTGGGTTCGACAGACAGGTTTTTGGGGGCTGTGTTCGGTGTTGCCCGTGGTTTTTTGATTGCGTTTGCCGTGGTTTGGGTTGGCGGGCTAGTTGGCATGTCACGCGAACCGTGGTGGGAAGGGTCGCTTTTTGCTTCTCCGCTTGAACAGGCGGTGGATGCGGTCAAATCGTGGTTGCCGGACACTGGCTCAGTTGTCGATAGTATCGGTTTCAAATAGGAAGGTGCTTCATGTGCGGAATTCTCGGGGTCGTCGCTGCTTCTCCGGTCAACCAGCTTCTTTATGATGGATTGCTGGTATTGCAGCATCGCGGACAGGATGCGGCGGGCATCGCCACGGCGGAGGGCAACCGCTTTTGTATGCACAAAGCGTCTGGCCTTGTGCGCGATGTTTTCCGCACCCGCAATATGCGTAGCCTTGCGGGCAACTGGGGCATCGGGCATGCGCGTTACCCCACGGCTGGCTCAGCGTTCAATGTTGCCGAGGCGCAGCCCTTTTATGTCAATTCGCCTTTTGGGTTGCTGCTGGCGCACAACGGGAACCTGACCAATTCGGAAGCACTGAAGCGCGAGATTTTTCTTTCAGACCGCCGCCACATCAATACAAACTCCGATTCAGAAGTCCTGCTCAACGTGCTGGCGCACGAACTGGAGGACGCTGCCAGCGGCCTGAAACTCGACGAGGCGGCGATATTCCGTGCCGTGGCGGGCGTGTATCGGCGTTGCCGTGGGGCTTACGCTGCTGTGGCGATGATTGCGGGCTACGGGCTGCTCGCTTTCCGTGACCCGCACGGCATCCGCCCGCTGGTCATCGGCAAAAACGAGCTGCCAAACGGCAAGTGTGAATGGATGGTGGCTTCTGAATCGGTCGCGCTCGATGCTTTGGGCTTCAAACTTCTGCGCGACCTCGCGCCGGGCGAAGCGGTGCTAATCGACACGGAAGGCAACTTTCACAGCCGTGAATGCGCGACAGGCACTAAGGCCGCGCCGTGCATATTTGAATATGTCTACCTCGCGCGCCCGGATTCCATCATGGATGGCGTATCGGTCTATGAAGCGCGTCTCAAGATGGGCGAGTACCTTGCCGAGAAAATGAAACGCGAAATGCCGCACGCGGGCATCGACGTTGTCATCCCGATTCCTGATTCAAGCCGCCCGTCGGCGCAGGAAATGGCGCTGCGGCTGGGCTTGCCGTATCGGGAAGGTTTCGTCAAGAACCGCTACATTGGGCGAACCTTCATCATGCCGGGCCAAGCCCTGCGCAGAAAATCCGTCCGGCAGAAGCTCAACACGATTCATCAGGAATTCAAGGGCAAGAGCGTGCTGCTGGTCGATGATTCCATCGTGCGCGGCACGACCAGCAAGGAAATCATCAACATGGCGCGCGAGGCGGGCGCGGTCAAGGTATATATCGCTTCCGCCGCGCCGCCCGTGCGCCACGCGAATGTCTATGGCATCGACATGCCGTCGCGTGCCGACCTGATCGCCCATAATCGCAGCGAGGACGAGATTTGCCGCGAAATTGGCGCGGACGGCCTGCTTTACCAAGATATTGAAGACCTTCGTGCTTCCGTCCAGACGCTCAACCCCTCGATTCGGCATTTTGAGACTTCCTGTTTCGACGGCGAGTACATCACCGGCGACATTACCCCGGAATATCTTTCCGGTATCGAAAGTCGTTCTGGCGGCAAAGATTTCAGCGCGGCGACCGATGCAGGGGAGGGTGGGGCGCAACTTGACCTCAACTTGCTCGAATACGAAGAACACTGATTTTTTGCGGTTTCTTGCTGTAAAAACAACTCTGTGGAGCGGATATCCGTGTCTACAAAAAATTTTCTGTGAATATAGTCACGTAAAGAGACAAAAAGAGTAGACTTCCGGCTATTCCATATCGCTGAAATTCAAGAGGATGTGATGCTGGAAGGGTTCCATGATGCCGCATATGGGCGGCCTGAGTTTCCGTTTTTCTGCGCCTCCAACGAGACGCGGGCTATCGTCCGGGCTTACAACGCTGTTTGTACGCCCGGTTTTTTTGCGGGCTTCAACACTTTGCTGCCAAAGCTGCAACCGAAGGGCGGCGCAGATGCTTTGCAAAAGACTCTGTCTCCATCGAAAGCTCGGCATGGCTTTTTGTTTTTGAGGAGTTTTTTGCAAAGCGGAAATTGAGGAGAAGGAGGGAATTCAAAAAATGAAAATCGCATACACCGTTTACTATCGCCGGCTGCTCGCTGGCTCCTTATTCATCGTGGGAATATTTTTCCTGTGGTTCCTCGCCCAGACGCCCGATCTGGCAGCCGCGATTGCCGCCGTGTTTATGACCATTACCCTAGGTATTTCGATCGGGGCATCCATACCGGGGATTTTGCTATGCGTGATGACTTCATCCTTTATGATGGGATATGGGCTGCTCGTCCGTAAAAAATACGCCCTTAGGCTGTTCTGGAGCGGCTTTGCCCTGTTCTTTTTGGCAGGAATGATGGGAATGGGGGCGCGTTACTAAAGCCTGACGGAACCGCGGTTACGGCGAGAGGGGAAACGGTCGTTCCGCGAAGGCATAAGCGTTTTTTCCGCTGCGCTTGACGGAGTACATGGCCTTGTCGGCTGCGTGGATGAGGGCGGTCTCATCATTGCCGTGGTCGGGGAAAACGGCGATTCCGATGCTGGCGCTCACATTTATTTTGCAACTGGAATTGCGGACGTTGATTTGCAGCCCCAGCAGATCGGTGATTTTTTGAGCTACCAGAGCGGCGTTCGCGGGCTGGTTGATATGCGAGAGCAAGATGACAAACTCATCGCCGCCGATTCTGCCCACGAAATCCGATTTGCGGACGCAGCTAGTGATCCGCTTGGCGACGATCTGTAATATGAGGTCGCCGACGATATGGCCGTGAGTGTCGTTTATCGTTTTGAAGCAGTCTAGGTCGACAAACATGACCGCGGCAAAGAAACCGTCTTGGCGAGCCAAGGCAAGGACATGCTGCAACTGTTCAGTGATGCCGCGCAAGTTGAGAAGTTCGGTCAGCGGGTCGAGCTTGGCCAGGTTCTCTGCCTGGTGCAGCCGCTGATTGGCCAGAATGGCCGCTACGTAGGCGCTGACCGTCTGCATCGTTTCGACATCGTTCCAGCCCAGGCGCGGCAGATATGGCTGCTGTTCGTGAATACGCCCGGTAATCAGCAAGACCGCCACTTCATGGCGGATAAATACTGGCATGGCGATGAAGTAGGGTAAGCGCAATGTTTCCCGGAGCGCCTTGAAACGGGTGGCAGGGTCGGCGCCGGTGACAAGGACAGGGTGCTGCGGATCAAGCAACTCTTTGTCCACCGGAATGTGGCATTTCTCCATATCTTCCCGTTCTTCTGGAGGATAGCCATGAAGGATGGCGGCCTTGAATACGCCAACGCCATCGGGCAGGAGCACGATGGTGCGCTGCATGTTGAGGAACGAGTTGAGCCGTTTGCTGATTGAGCTAAAAATGCTCTGCTTGTCTGTCTTTTTGTTGAAGGCGATGGCAAGTTCGGCCATCAGGCGGAATCCGTTGCGCTTCTGTTCAAGTTCGTACCGGACGGCGATGGTTCTGATGTCGTTGGCTAGCCGCTGGGCGTTGCAGCCCTCCGTCAAGCGGCGCATGTAGTCGAGTTCCCGGCGAAGCTCCTCGATTTCGGCTGTCTGGGAATCCTGTTCCAATGTTTTCCTCATTCGGGCACGCTAAATAGGCAAAAAATGCCTGTCCAATCGAGTGCGCGTGACCGCCCTTTTACCGGAGCAATCTCTACGCCGCTATAGATTCCCAGCAGCGGCACTCTGCCACGGACGCTGTTTTGCACCACATAGCCATCCTCAATATCCTTTCCAGAGATGCCGGCGGCTCGGCCAGAGCAGTTGATGTAGAGCGCGAAAACCAGTTTCCGGTTCTGTAGGCTGGCGAAAAGCTCATCAATTTTGGGCGGGATGTAATCGAGATTCAGGCTTCGGTGCATGATTTGGAAACGGGTCCCTTCCACCATGTCCGGCTCGAACATGACCACGCCATCGCGCTCTTTATCGACGGACAGCACGAGGCGGTTAGCGTAATTGTCCTCGTGGAAGTCGTCCCATTTCTCGCCTTCGTTGATGCCTAAAATAATTAAAAAAGCATATTCTTCCGGCTTCAGGGCGGAACCAAGGATGCTTTTGAGAAATTTGAGGGCGGGCTGTCCATTGATTTCCAATATCACCTGCTTTTCTGCCTTGGTGACGGTGTAGTACCCGGTGGCAGGATAGCAACCGTGCATGATTGCGCTGTCGATGCGCAAGCCGCCATCGAAGAGCAGAGCTACGGCCTGATGCTCGCCTAAGCCGTGGCCGACCCACTGCTTGATCGGGGTGAAAAAATAGTCGCCTATCATCCCCGCGCCGACCAGTTTTGGGAGAAACCCAAGACCTTTTTCGATGCCTTCGAGCATGGGGGTGGCCATGAGCAGCCTAGGGTCGCCCTGAGTGCGGTCGATGCTATCGTAAAAGAGCAGAACGGAGGAATCCGGGGCAGTGCCGATTTCAGCAAGGCGCTTGCCAAGGCGTTCGCCCGTTGCCTTTTCGCTTTGCCGGAGGCCGGGTTCAGCGAAAATCTGGCAATTGATGCCTTCAAACCAGAAAACGGCAAGGCCGACCTGATGGCCTGCATAACCTAAATAGTCTTTAGTGATGATGCCGACCGAGCCGCCCCCTACAATCGGTGTCTCGTGTCCGACGATTGAAGCCACCGCGTCATGCAATAGCTGGGCATCATGGCGGGAAGTGGTGAACAGCAACACCATGTCGCAACGGCGCTGCACCCCAGCATGGTTCAAAGCGTCGAGCGCCGCCTGTGTGCCTGCGGTAGAAGTGTCGGGGTTTTCGCTATAACCGATGCTAACGCGCATACATTCTCCGTCGAATGGCTACGCCGCCCATGAAGGCATCCTTTATGGAAAATCGTGGAACACGCCAAGCAATCTTGGCGGACTCTGTGTTGCTTATTCCATCATTTTGAGGTTCTGGATTACGTCCGCAATGACTTTTTGCGCACTGCCGTAGAGTATTCGGCAGTTATCCATATAGAACAGGGCGTTTTCGATGCCGGAATAGCCCGCGCCCTGTCCGCGTTTGATGACGATGACGTTGGAGGCGAAATCGGCGTTCAGGATGGGCATCCCGTAAATCGGGCTGGTTTTGTCGGTTCGCGCCACGGGGTTGACGACATCGTTCGCGCCGATGACCAGCGCAATGTCGGCTTGGTTGAAATCGGAATTGATTTCTTCCAGATCGAAAATTTTCTCGTAAGGCACGCCCGCCTCGGCCAGCAGCACGTTCATATGCCCCGGCATCCGCCCGGCGACCGGATGGATGGCGAACTTGACGTCGACCCCGGCGTTTTCGAGCGATTCGGTCATCTCCCAGACTTTATGCTGCGCGCCCGCCACGGCCATGCCGTAGCCGGGGATGATGATGACCTTGCTGGCGTAGTGCATCATCGCCGCCGCGTCGAGGGAGGAGATTTCTTTCATCGAGCCTTCAATGGTGCCGCCCGCCCGCGCCTCGCCGCTGATGGGCTGGAACAGGATGTTCGTGATTGGGCGGTTCATCGCCTTGGCCATCAATTGCGTGAGCAACGTGCCGGCTGCGCCGACGACGATGCCCGCGATGATGAGCGCCGGGTTTTTCATGACATAGCCTTCAAAGCCGACCGCCAGGCCGGTGAAGGCGTTGAACAGCGAAATTACCACGGGCATGTCCGCGCCGCCGATGGGCAGCGTGACGACGATGCCCAGCACGAACGCGCAGAGGAAAAAGCCAATGATGAGCCAGGCGGGGACAGCCGGGGCGCTTTGGCCGCATAAGACGATGGCGATTCCCAGCCCAAGCGCCACAAAAGCCAGAACGATATTGATGGCGTTCTGCGCGGGCAGGCGGAAGGCTTTTTTCATCAAGCCTTGCAGCTTGGCAAATGCCACGCACGAGCCGGAAAACGATATTGACCCAATCAAAGCGCCCAGCGTTGCCAGCGTAAGCGGCAGCGAGCCGGACATCTGCCCGCGCGCGAATTCAACGGCGGCAATGCCCGCCGCCGCGCCGCCGCCCATGCCGTTGTAGATGGCGACCATCTGCGGCATGTTGGTCATGGCGACTTTTTTGCCGGAAACCCAGGCAATGGAGCCACCAATGGCAATCGCAACCAGCATCAGGAGAATGTTGTCCGCTGGCACGAACAGCGTTGATTCGCCCGGCGTCAGAAAGGTGGCCACTGTGGCCAAAACCATGCCCGCTCCGGCCCAAACGATGCCTTTGCGCGCCGTGACGGGCGAACTCATCTTTTTCAGCCCGAGAATAAAGAGGACGGCAGCGATAAAGTAGCTGATGCCAATCAGCCATCTGATTTCCTGCATGGATTCAGTTTCCTTTCTTTTCGTTCTTGAACATCGCTAACATGCGCTCAGTCACGACGTAGCCGCCTGCGGCATTGGCCGCGCCAAGCAGCACGGCAATGAAGCCGATGGTTTTTTCAGTCAATGTATCGGCTTGCCCCAAAGCCACCATCGCGCCGACGAGGACGACACCGTGTATGAAGTTGGAACCCGACATGAGTGGGGTGTGCAAGATGACAGGAACCCGCGAAATAACTTCATAGCCGGTAAAAGCGGCCAGCATGAAGAGATACGCGGCAATAAAAAAATCTTCCATGAAACTCTTTTTCCTTGTTATAGCCCGAGCGCCTGCTTGACCCCCGCGTGCCGGATTTCTCCGGCATGGGTCATGCAGGTGTTGGCAAGCACTTCGTCTTCCCAATCAAGCGTCAGCGCCCCTTCTTTGATGAAAGGGGAAATGAAATTGAACAGGTTTTTGGCAATCATCTCCGAAGCGTGCATCGGCATGCGGCTGGCGATGTGGGTTGGTCCGACGATGAGCACCTGATTTTCTGTGCGTACTTCCTCGCCCGCGACCGTTCCCGCCACGTTGCCGCCCATTTCGGCAGCCATATCGACGACCACCGCGCCTGGCTTCATAGCCGCCACCATGTCCGCGCTGACAATTTGCGGGGCGCGTTTTCCCGGAATGGCCGCCGTGGTAATCAGCACGTCGCATTGCGCCACGGTGCGCCCCAGTTTTTCGGCTTGCCGACGCTTTTCGTCATCGGTCAGCTCACGCGCATAGCCGCCCGCGCCGATGGCGGAAACGCCAGTATCGACGAACCTTGCGCCCAAGGATTCGACCTGCTCGCGTGTTTCGGGGCGCACATCGTAGGCTTCGACGACCGCGCCCAGCCGCCACGCCGTTGCAATAGCCTGCAATCCCGCAACGCCCGCGCCGATGACCAGCACGCGCGCCGGACGGATTGTGCCAGCGGCATACGTGAGCATTGGGAAGAATTTCGGGCAGTGGTTCGCCGCGATGAGCGCGCACTGATAACCGGCAATCGTGTCCTGCGAAGAAAGAATGTCCATGCTCTGCGCCCGCGTGATGCGGGGCAGAAGTTCCATCGCAAAAGCCGTGATTTTCTTTTTCAGAAGCGTCCTGACCCGTTCAGGGTCGGAATAGGGCTGCAAAAGCCCAATCAGGACGGCGCCTTCTTTCATCGCCGCCAGTTCTTCGGCATCCGGCGGCTGGACTTTCAGCACGACATCCGCTTGCCGCAAGACTTCGAGGCGGGATGCCGCAAAGTGTTCCGACGGAAAACTGCCGTCAGCCAGAAACGCATTGATGCCGACGCCCCGTTCCAGCAACAGTTGCGCTCCAAGCGCCTGATAGCGTTTGGCGGCATCCGGCGTCACCGCGACGCGACGCTCGCCCGCCACGGTTTCGCGCAGCGCCCCGATAATGATTGGTTCCGACACATGAACTCCCTTCTGTCAAGCGGCGCATTATCGCATGCTACGGTGCAGCATTTTCCATTGATCGCATTGGCGCGATGGCCCGTGTCTGTGCGGAGAGAATAGGCTTGGACAAATAAAAACGCTTACGGCTTATTTCGGTTCGCCGCCGGAATGGACGCTAAATTCGTTTCCGTCAAAAGCCAGCCAAACGGCTTGGTCGTGCCAGTCGGGGAGCACGTAGCGTTCGCAGCGATGGCCATCGATCAGGTAGGCGTGTCGCGCTGCGCGGTGCGTATGCCCGTGGATGAGAACGGGGTAGCCGTGCGAACGCAGCAAGTTTGCGACCGTGTCGGCGTTGACGTCCATGATTTCCGCACGTTTCCCGCGCTTGGCGGCCTCGCTCTGCTCCCGTGCCGTTTCGATGAATTTGCGCCGCGCCTCCAGCGGTTTGGCAAGAAATTCGGCCTGCCATTCCCGATTGCGCACTTGCTGCCTGAAGGCTTGGTATTCGTGGTCGTCCGTGCAAAGGATGTCGCCATGAGACAGCAGCAGCGAGCGAGCGCCCAGACGGATGGATGCCATGTCGTCGAGAAGCTGCACGCCTGTGGCTTGCGCAAAACCTTTTCCGGCGAGAAGGTCGCGGTTGCCCAGCATGAAATAGATGGCGGTTCCGGCAGAGGTGGCCGCGCCAAGGGCATCGCAGACGCTCCGGTTGAAATCCGAGTCGATGTCGTCGTCGCCCGCCCAGGAGTCGAACAGGTCGCCGAGGATGAAAACGCTGCCCGCCTGCCGGACTGGGCCGGAGAGGAATCCAAGGAAGGCGGCGGCAGTCTGCGGGCGCTTGTCGCTGAGGTGCAAGTCCGCCACGAACAGGCTCGGCAATTTCGGCGCGGCGATAGCCTCCGCTATCCGTGTCGATGGGCAAGTATCGTTTGGCATGAGCTCAGACGATTTCGGCGCGTTCGATGACGATGTTCTCTTCAGGGACATCCTGATGAAATCCTTTGTTTCCGGTCGGTGTTTTGCGGATTTTGTCGACGACATCCATGCCATCGCTGACGCAGCCAAACACGCAATAGCCCCAACCTTGCGGGTCGGGGGCGCGGAAATCGAGGAAACCGTTATCGGCGACGTTGATAAAGAACTGCGCGGTGGCTGAATGCGGTTCGTTGGTGCGAGCCATCGCCACGGTTCCGCGTGTGTTTTTAAGCCCGTTGTCGGCTTCGTTTTTGATTGAGCGGCTGGTCGGCTTCTGTTTCATGCCCGGCTCGAAGCCGCCGCCCTGAATCATGAAACCGTCGATAACCCGGTGAAAGAGGGTGTTGTCGTAGTGCCCGGAGGTGACGTAGCCAAGAAAGTTCTCGACGGAGGCCGGTGCCTTGTCCGCGTCAAGCTCAAGCGTGATGGTTCCGAGATTGGTATGAAGTTTGACAGCCATGCTGTGATTCCTTTGGTTTATCTGGATTTTCTTTGGCGGTTTGCCGCGCCTTTGCGCTTGGCTGCCGAAGCGTTTGCGGGCTTGGCCTCCGGGGGTGGGGCGGGCGGTTTTTCAAGGACGCTGGCCGTTTCGATGACGACCGTGTTGACCGGAACGTTTTCGTGCATTCCGCGTGACTGTACCGGGCGGTTCTCGATTTTCTCCACGATTTCCATGCCCTTGATGACCTTGCCGAATACGGCATAGCCCCAATTTCTCGTGTCGGGGGCGCTGTAATCGAGGAAGGCGTTGTTGGCGACGTTGATGAAGAACTGCGCGGTGGCCGAGTGCGGGTTGTTGGTGCGGGCCATCGCCACGGTTCCGGTTTCGTTCTTCAGCCCGTTGGCGGCTTCGTTGTCGATGGGCATGCGGGTCGGCTTTTCCGAGAACGATTCATCCATGCCGCCGCCTTGAATCATGAAGCCCTTGATGACGCGGTGGAAAATCGTGCCGTTGTAGTGGCCGTCCCGAACATACTGCAAAAAGTTGGCGACTGTCTTGGGAGCCTGTTCGGCGTTCAATTCAAGCACGATTGCGCCAAGATTGGTCTTGAGTTCCACCTGCGGGTTGTCCGCGTGGGCGGCAAACGCGCACAGGCCGCAGAAAAAAGCAAAAAGTTGTCGGATCATGGAAACTCCGGGCGGGGTGAGGGGTTTGTGGATAGCCTGACAGGGCGGAAAAAGATGCGTATTGCCGTGCTATACTCTAAAAATATCTAGACACTGCGCGGGATTCTAACAACAACTTTTCCGCGCTCAAAATGAAAATGAAATTTACTGCCGCCTGTTTAAGCTTTGGCGCTGTTCCCTAAGGTTTTCATGCTCACGATTTACAACTCATTCAGCCGCAGCAAAGAAGTTTTTCGCCCCATCAAACCCGGTCATGTGGGGATGTATGTGTGCGGCATGACCGTATACGACTACTGCCACCTCGGCCATGCGCGGGTGATGGTGGTTTTCGATATGGTGGCGCGCTGGCTGCGGGCGAGCGGCTATGCGGTGCGCTATGTGCGCAACATCACCGACATCGACGACAAAATCATCCGCCGCGCGCGGGAAAGCAATGAACCGATTCGCGCCCTGACGGATCGTTTCATTGCGGCGATGCACGAGGACGCGGACGCGCTCGGCGTGCATCGCCCGGATTTCGAGCCAAGGGCGACCGATTGCGTCGTCGACATGCAGTCGTTGATTTTGGCGCTGGAAAACAAAGGGCTGGCCTATATCGCCGCCAATGGCGACGTGTGCTACGCGGTGCGGCGTTTTCCGGGCTATGGCCGCCTGTCGGGCAAATCGGTGGATGAACTGCGCGCGGGCGAACGGGTTGGCGTGGTTGCGGACAAAAACGACCCGCTCGATTTCGTGCTCTGGAAACAGGCGAGGGACGATGAGCCGGAAGATGCCAAATGGGATTCGCCTTGGGGGCGCGGGCGTCCGGGCTGGCACATCGAATGCTCGGCGATGAGTTCCAGGCTGCTTGGCGGGCATTTCGATATTCACGGCGGCGGGCAGGACCTCCAGTTTCCGCACCATGAAAATGAGATTGCCCAGTCCGAAGGGGCATCTGGTTCGCGCTTTGTCAATTACTGGATGCACAACGGGTTCGTGCGCGTCGACGATGAAAAAATGTCGAAATCGCTCGGCAATTTCACTACGATCCGGGACGTGCTTGGCAAGTATGACCCGGAAGTCGTCCGTTTCTTCATTTTGCGGACGCACTATCGCAGCCCCCTCGCTTACTCCGACGTACACCTCGACGATGCGCGGCAGGCGCTTACGAGGCTGTACAACGCGGTCAGGACGGTCACTGTGCGGGAAACGCCGGAAATCGACTGGTCGAGCAATTGGGGGGAACGTTTCCGCGCCGCGATGGACGAAGACTTTAATACGGTCGAGGCGCTGGCGGTGCTTTTTGATTTGGCCAACGAAGCCAATCGTGGCGGAGACACCGCGCTTGTCGGGCAGCTTCGCGCCTTGGCGCGGGTGCTGGGGCTGCTGGGGCGTGAAACCGATGCGTTCCTCCGGGCTGGTGCTGGGCGCGAAGATTCGGGTCTGGACGTTGCCGCGATTGAAACGCGCATTGCCGCCCGCGTGGCGGCGAGAAAAGCGCGAAACTTCGCCGAGGCGGATCGTTTGCGCGCGGAATTGCTTGCCGAAGGCATCGTCCTTGAGGATGGCGCTGACGGAACGGGGTGGCGGCGTGTCTGAAAAAGGGGAGCCGCCAAGCCCTGATAGTTTTTTTGCCAGACTTAGAAGAGTTCAGGCAAAGTTGTGATGGCCGGAGGCTGTTCTCCGGTTCGGCGTGTTGTGTAGTGTTCTTTTTAGGAAGGAAGAAAGATGCGAGAGAAAGACATTTGCAGGATTGCGGTCTTCTACGATGGCGCTTACTTTTTTAAGGTCAGCAGCTATTACGTGTACCAACATGAACGGCGGGCGCGTTTGTCGTTTCGCGGGATACATGATTTCATCGTCTCCGAGGTCGCGCAGCGCGAAGGCATCTCGCCCAGCCGCTGCCAGATTGTGGACGCGGCGTATTTCCAAGGTCGCCTGACCGCGCAGCAGGCATCAGATCAAGACCGCCTGTTCTCTGACCGTGTTTTCGAGGATGCCCTGACACGCGCCGACATTGCGTTGTATCAGCAACATCTGGCATGCCGCCCCGACGGCTCATTTGAAGAAAAACGCATTGATGTCTGGTTGGCGTTGGAAGCCTATGAGCAGACCAGCCTCAAAGATTACGATGTCTGCGTGCTCATCACGGGCGACGGCGATTTCGTGCCGCTCGTGCGCAAGCTCAACACGCTGGGCGCAAGGGTGATGCTGCTGGGCTGGGAGTTTGAATATGAGCGCGAAGACGGGCGCATGATGCGCACACAGGTCTCCACCGGCCTGATTGACCGCGTCAATTATCCGGTGCTGATGAAGCCCCTGATCGACGACCGCTCCCGTCGGCACGACCAGATCATCGACAACCTGTTCCTCCCGCAAGCCCCCGCCCAAGGCGAGTGGGATTGGCGTCAGCATCGCGGCGAGATGGGGTCGCGCACGTTGCCTGCGGATTTCATCGAGGGCGTCGAGTGCGAGGGGACGATTGTCAATCTCATTGCCGGAAAGGGCTATGGCTTCATCAAGCCCGCTTCGGGCACGGACAATTATTTCTTCCACGCCAGCGACCTGATCGACATTACGATTGATGGCCTGCGTTACGAAGACAAAGTGCTGTTCGTGACCGCGCGCGGCGACAAGGGCATCGTTGCCAAGAACGTCCGTCTGAACCCGGAGCATGAGGACGACGACGGCTACGACGACGATATTGACGACGACATGGAAGGGCACGACGACGAGTACGACACGGCGTCTGAACGGGATTGATTGACCCCCGCGAGCGTCCCGGCTCCGCCCATTACACGGCGGAGCAGGGGCGCTTTCGGTATCAGTATCGGTTGTCTTGCCACATGGAATGAGTGAAGTGCACGACCCGGTTGCGCCCTGTTTCCTTGGCGCGGTAGAGGGCAACGTCGGCGAATTTCACCGCTTGCCAGAAAGTGTGGCTGTCGCCGGGGAAATCGGCTATGCCGATTGAAATTGTCCTTTGCAAGGCCGTCCCGCTGTAAGGGATTTTCATGGCCTCCACCGAGGCGCGGATTTTTTCGGCGACGCCAAGCGCGTAGGCGCTGGAAGTGTCCTGCAAAACGATCATGAATTCTTCTCCGCCATAGCGGATGACGATGTCCGAGGTGCGTACCGCCGCCTTGAGGACATCGGCCAGGGCTTTCAGCATCGAATCGCCCGCGTCGTGCCCATAGGTGTCGTTAATCATCTTGAAGTGATCCAGATCGAGCATCAGGATGGAGATATGCGTCTGCTTGCGGCGCGTGCTGGCGGTCAGGGTGTCAATGTATTCCTCCAGGAAACGTCGGTTGCTCAGCCCCGTCATAGCATCGCGCAGCGAGGACTCCCGCAAGGTTTCCATGAGCCGCCGCACTTCGAGCACTGGCGCGGTGTCGGCCAGATAAACCTTGATGTAGGGAAGCGCGGCTTGGATGTGCTCCCTGTCCGTCTCCTTGACGATGATCTGCACGATGCTGCCCACGACGCCAGATTTCAGGATGGGGAAGCACAGGTTGTAACGGCGTTCCTTGTCTACCATCGGCACGATGGTTTCACTGCCTTCTGGCAAGGCAGGCGCTTGGCCGTCTTGCCGGAAGCTGTAGCAGATGTCGGGCTGAATCAGGCCGTTTATCATGTGCGCGGTATGGAAAACACGGCAGCCTTTCGGGTTTGAAAGAATGCTTTCTTTGCACCAACGGCAGGGGTGGGGTGTCTTTTTTTCCTCGCCGAAGTGAATTGCGTGAAGTTCCTGTCCACTGGTGGACACTTCAAAAATGGAAAATTCGCCCTCGCCATTGAAAAACTTTACGCTCAGTGTCCTAATGAGCCGCTGGTAAACATCCAGCTTTGAATCATCTTCTTCAATCGCGGATTTGTATTGGGTAATATGCGTCATGTTTTTGACCATATTGATGGCGGCGAGCAACTGGTTTTCATCCCTGTTTTGCTGCCGATCAACCAATTGGGCGATATAGCTGGTTATTTTGTTCAAGCCCTCATCAAGGAACCTGAGCAGCCGATTCATGTCATTGGCGATCTGCCCGATTTCATCATTCGTCTGTGTTTTGATTTCGCTCCTAAAATTGCCATCAATGGCGTTTTGCACGGAATACTCAATATCACGAGCCGTATCCGAAATAGGCTTGAGCAGGTAGGAGAGCAGGAAAAACAGCACGATGACAGCGGCAGCGACAATTCCCGTGATGCTGATGACCGTGATGATGCTCTTCTGGTGCTGTTGGGTAATGGACATCGTCATCGTGATTGCGCCGAGCACCTCACCGGGTTTTGCGCTGTGGCATTGCAGGCAATTGGGTGTGCCTTCTATATTGGCGATGTAGGGAATCGTTCCACGAAATATTATTTCATTTTCATCTTCTAGTACTTTGAATATAGACTCTCCATTTTTCAAAACGCTTTTTTCAATTTCATCTGGAAAATACTCGCCCTTATGGCTATTGCCAAATTGTGTGTTGACAACGGGAGAGCGGATAATATGGGCTGTTTTGAGATTTTTGACTTCGGCGAGACGCAGCAGGAAAGACTGGCGTTTGTCAATGACACCGTTAATCATTGATTCGGTCAGATGAACCCGGACGATCTCCGCCGCCGTGCGGAGATGCTCTGTTGCGGTCGCGGTGGAAAACTGGCGAAAGGCAAAAAAGGTAATCGTCGCTAAAACGACAACCAAGCAAATGGAAACGACAATAAAAAACAGAGAAACTTTGAAGTTTAGTGTTCTTACGGAATTGAGAGCCATTTTTTGCTCCGTGACATGTAGTGCCTTAATTCACAACACTTCACCTTAGTTTCAGCATCATCCGAGATTATGCTGAAATGTCATCGGCGAGAGTGGACAGATGATCTGAAAGTGTGAAAAACTTGCTAAAAACTTGCTAAAAACTTGCTAAAAACTTGCTAAAAA
>JAITVD010000042.1 GCA_031285965.1 Azoarcus sp. | reverse complement strand
CTGCCGGTTTCAGCCAACAACATTTCGTTTCACAGGCCGCAAACAAACTCTGGGCGAGTTATCAAGCAAAATTACGTGAGTTATCGCGGGCCGCTTCAGCCATGCCGGGGCCGGAGCGCACCAGCCCTTCCCCCACATTGCCGATCTCTAGACGCTCACCAATCTTTTGGGGCAAACAGCCTTTCTATCAATCAGTTTCTCTTTAATTTTGTCCTGCGCCGCCTTATTCACCCACACCTTGTTCGCCTTGGCCGTCGCATATACGTGGTACGCCTGCACGAAGCCCAGCACCCAGTCCATGCGCACCGTCGTGGCATCATGCACGCCCTGCTCGGGAAAGCTGTTCGCCAGCATGTTCAGCCACCGCTCCATCAGCAGCGCCGACACCCGCCAGTACTGCTGCCGCATGATGCCCGGCAGCGCCAGGATGCGCGTGTTCAGGTTCTCGCACAGGTCTCGCCCCGGTCTGTCGTATCCGCTCATGTTTTTTCCTCCTCTGGATTGTTCATTTGATGAAGCAGATATGCCGATTTCATTCAACGTACATGTCAATGCCTATGTACACCATCTTTCTGGAAACATACCTATGCTTTCAAAAAAGCATAGGTATGTTTTTCATGCGGATCCGTCCCATGCCCCAAGGCAAAGGCAACCCCTTCTTCCCGCCAAACTGCAGCAGCCCGAAAGCTTTCGCCGTGCGGCGGACACGTATCGGGTAAAATTCGATTTTTATCTTTTTCTGAAAGAACTTCGCTCAAATGATACGCAAACTGCTGCGCAAGGTTTTCAGCCATCGCGCAGCGCCTTTTTCCGCTTCACAAGAACCTGCCCGCATTCCCGTCAGCCTGCATGGCATTCGCCGCGAACAAGTCTCCGCTGGCGCGGTCAAGGTCTGCGCCGCGCTCCAGAATCGCGGCTACCAAGCCTATATCGTCGGCGGCGCTGTCCGCGACCTGCTGGCGGGGCATGTCCCCAAAGACCACGACGTTGCCACCAGCGCCACGCCGGAAGAAGTGCGGGCGCTGTTCCGCCGCTCGCGCATCATTGGCCGCCGGTTCAAAATCGTCCATGTCCTGAACGGCGCGGAAGTCATCGAGGTCTCCACCTTCCGCGCTTCCCATGAGGCCGAAACGGATCGCCACGGGCGGGTGCTCGCCGACAACATTTACGGCTCGCAGGCCGAGGACGCCATCCGGCGGGATTTCACCGTCAACGCCCTGTATTACGACCCGCTGACGGAGACCATCGTCGACTACCATCACGGCGTCGCCGACCTGCAACAAAAAACGCTGCGCGTCATCGGCGAGCCTCGCGCCCGCTACCGCGAAGACCCTGTGCGGATGCTGCGTGCCGTGCGGCTGGCCGCCAAGCTCGGCCTCATCATCGACCCCGCCGCCCGCGCGCCCATCCGCGACATGGCTTCCCTGCTCGAAAACGTGCCGTCGGCGCGCCTGTTCGACGAGACCCTGAAATTGCTCATGTCGGGCAACGCCGTGCGGGCAATCGGGCAATTGCGCGAGGAAGGCTTGCATCACGGCCTCTTGCCCTTGCTCGACATCGTTCTCGACCAGCCCATTGCCGAGCGTTTCATCTGGCTGGCGCTGGAAAACACCGATTCCCGCGTCCGTGCGGACAAACCCGTCTCCGCCAGCTTCCTTTTCGCCGCCTTGCTCTGGCCGGAAGTCTCCCGAAAATGGAAAGTGCGCCAAGCCGCCGGGGAGCCTCTCCAGCAGGCGCTTTTCGACGCGATGGACGAAGTGCTTGCCGTTCAGGCGCAAAGGCTGGCGATTACCCGCCGCGTGGCGGCGGACATCAAAGAACTCTGGGCGCTGCAACCGCGTTTCGACAAACGCGCAGGACGTGCGCCATTCCGCCTAATCGAGCACCCAAGGTTCCGCGCCGCTTGGGATTTTCTTCTTCTCCGCGCTCAGGCGGCAGGCATCCCGGAAGAACTCCCCGACTGGTGGAACCGCTTTGCGCACACGGGCCAAGCCGAGCGGGAAGAACTGCTGCGAGCCGTTGCCACGGGCAGCGGCGGCAAAGCCCCGGCACGCAAACGGCGACGGCGACGCAAACCGGCTGATGCCGCCGCGCCCGAATCCGCCGCCGCGCCATGAATCCCGAGCCTCAGCGCACCCGCGCCTACATTGGTTTTGGCGCTAACCTCGGCAACCCTTTCGCCATTCTGCCCAGCGTTCTGAAAACGCTCGCGGCGTTGCCGGAAACGCGGCTTGCCGCCTGTTCATCGTATTACCGCAGCGCACCGCAGGGCGTCATCGGGCAGCAGCCCGATTACATCAACGCCGTCATTGCGCTGGACACCGGGCTTTCCCCCCAAACGCTGCTCGACAAGCTCCTCGCCATCGAATCGGCTTTTGGCCGCCGCCGCACCGCCGCGCTCGCGCCGCGCCCCCTCGACCTCGACCTGCTCCTGCATGGCGAGACGGTGATGCAGTCCCCGGCGCTCACCCTGCCTCATCCGCGCATGCACGAACGCGCTTTCGTTCTACTGCCGCTCACCGAAATCGCCCCCGCCCTGACCCTCCCCGGCCACGGGGCGCTGCCCGCGCTCCTCAAAAAAGTGGCAGGGCAGCGTATCGTCCGGGTTCGGGACATCCAGCCGCCTATGTCTGCATGTGATGTGAAATTTGGTTGACAAGGTGCGCTGAACGGGATTGAATCGAAAAATGAATACCATTGCACTAATATCTTGTGTTAGCAAAAAAAGGGATTGCAGGACGCAAGCCGAAAATATGTACACAAGCCCGTTATTTATTAAAAGTTTAGCTTATGTAAAAATTGTATTAAAACCATTTAAGGCATATATACTTTCCGCAAAGCACGGCTTGTTAGAACTGGATGATGAAATTGATACCTATGATGAAACATTAAACGGAAAGACTAAAAAGCATAAAATTGAATGGTCAAACCATGTATTTCAGCAGCTAAGTATCAAGTGCAATACAGATACGGACAAATTCATTTTTTTGGCAGGACAAAATTATTATGAACATTTAATCGACAAATTGCCTAACCATAAAATACTAATGAAAGGTTTACGAATTGGAGAAAAGTTGCAATGGTTAAATGGAGAACTTGTTAAATGGGGAACTTAATGGATACTTGTGAATATATTCATTATTTATTCAATCGTACCCAAAGGTATCGTTTTCCTTTTTCTGAAAATGAAATCCCAAAAAACGGAATTTATATTATGTTTGAAAAAGGAGAAACAGCACATTCAGGCGATAGAATCGTGAGCATAGGAACTCATACAGGGCAAGATAATTTGCCTTCGAGATTAAAAGAACATTTTTTGCGGGAAAATAAAGACCGAAGTATTTTTAGGAAAAATATTGGTCGTGCATTGTTAACTAGGAACAAAGACTCATATTTAGAAATATGGAATAAAGATTTAACGTCAGCAGAAGCGAGAAAGAAATATTCTGGAATGATTGACAGGGACAAACAAAGAGAAATAGAAAAAGAAGTTACGGCACACATTCAAAATAATTGTACATTTATTGTATTTGAAGTTGTCGATAAAAATATTCGATTGGAACTAGAATCAAAAATAATTTCAACTGTTAATTTATGCAAAATTTGTGCGCCTTCAAAAAACTGGTTGGGAAATTATTCACCAAAGGAAAAAATAAGAGCCAGCGGTTTATGGTTAGTGAATAAATTGAATGGAAAGCCATTAGATAGCGATGATATAAAACTTATAGAAGAAAATATAAAGTAGAGCAACTTGCGTTCCGCAAAACCGCCGCCGTCGGACTAAAGTCCGCCTTTGTGCGGTTTTGCTCCATCCACATTTGGGGCAATAGGGCAACGTCCGCTCAGTCCCGAAAATTGCCGTACTGAAGCGGGAAATCGGTGATGTTCTTTTTGACGAGCGCGATGGCTTCCTGCAACACGTCGCGCTTGGCGCCGGAGACGCGCACGGCATCTCCCTGAATAGCGGCCTGCACCTTGAGCTTGTCGTCTTTCAGGAGCTTGACGATTTTTTTCGCCAATTCCTGCTCGATGCCCACCCGCACTTTGATTTCCTGCTTCACCTTGTTGCCGGACACTTTTTGCAGGTCGCCGTAGTCGAGGCAGCGCACGTCGACCTTTTTGGCGGTCATCTCGGGCAGGAGAATATCTTTCATCTGCCCGAGCTGAAAATCGCTGTCGCCGTGCAGGGTCAGCAGCTTGTCGTTCTGCTCGATATGGGCGGAAGTCCCTTTGAAATCGTAACGGTTCCCGATTTTGCGCCCCGCCACGTCAACGGCATTGCGCAACGCGGCGAGGTCGACTTCGGAAAGAATGTCGAATGAGGGCATGGCGGCATCTCCCTTTGATTTGGCTCAACGTTCCCGCTTGGCGCGGGCGTTGGCAGCGATGCGCATCCGCAGGGCGTTCAGGCGGATGAAGCCATGCGCGTCTTTTTGGTCGTAAGCGCCCTGATCGTCCTCAAAGGTGGCGACTTCGGGGTCGAACAGCGAATCGGTTTTCGAGTCACGCGAAACGACGATGACGTTGCCCTTGTAGAGCTTCAGCCGCACCCAGCCGTTGACGGGCTGCTGGGTATGGTCGATGAGGGCTTGCAGGGCGCTGCGCTCGGGGCTCCACCAATAGCCGTTGTAAATGAGGCTGGCGTAGCGGGGGAGCAGGTCGTCTTTGAGGTGGGCGACTTCCCTGTCCAGCGTGACGGACTCAATGGCGCGGTGGGCGCGCAGCAGGATGGTTCCGCCCGGCGTTTCGTAGCAGCCCCGGCTCTTCATGCCAACGTAGCGGTTTTCAACGAGGTCGAGCCGCCCGATTCCGTGCTTGCCGCCCAGTTCGTTGAGCCGGGCAAGCAGTTCATGGGCTTTCATCTTTTGCCCATTGATGGCGACAAGGTCGCCGCTGGCAAATTCGAGGTCAATGTATTCCGGCGTGTCGGGCGCTTGTTCCGGTGAAACCGTCCAGCGCCACATGGCCTCCTCGGCTTCAGCGGCGGGGTTTTCAAGATGCCGCCCTTCGTAGGAAATGTGCAGCAGGTTGGCATCCATCGAGTAAGGGGAGCCGCCCTCGCGGTGCTTGCGCTCAACGGGAATGCCATGCTTTTCGGCATAGGCAAGGAGTTTTTCGCGTGACAGCAAATCCCATTCGCGCCACGGGGCGATAACTTTGACATTGGGCATGAGGGCGTAATAGCCCAGTTCAAAGCGCACTTGGTCGTTGCCCTTGCCGGTTGCGCCGTGCGATACGGCATCCGCTCCGGTCTGGCGGGCGATTTCGATTTGGCGCTTGGCGATGAGCGGGCGGGCAATGGACGTGCCAAGCAGATATTCGCCTTCGTAAATCGCGTTGCAGCGGAACATGGGAAAGACGAAATCACGCACAAATTCTTCGCGCAGGTCGTCGATAAAGATGTTTTCCGGCTTGATGCCCGCCTTGAGCGCCTTGTGCCGCGCTGGCTCAAGCTCCTCGCCTTGCCCGAGGTCGGCGGTGAAGGTGACGATTTCGCTTTGATAGGTGTCCTGAAGCCATTTGAGGATGACCGAGGTATCCAGCCCGCCCGAGTAGGCGAGCACGACTTTGTTCGCGTTGCTCATGTTCGTGTCCGTGAGTGAGTTCAGCAGAAGTTCTTGCCAGTTTGAATCGCGCCGATATTTTCATCGACGCGGCCCAGCACGAGGAATTCCATCAGCGCCTTTTGCGCGTGGAGGCGGTTTTCGGCTTCGTCCCAGACGAGGGACTGCGGGCCGTCAATGACTTCCGGGGCGACTTCTTCACCACGGTGCGCGGGCAGGCAGTGCATGAACACGGCATCCGGCGCGGCCTCGCGCATCATTCGGACATCCACGCACCATCCGGCAAACGCTTTGCGCCGCGCTTCGTTTTCCGCCTCGAAGCCCATCGAAGTCCACACATCGGTCGTGACCAGATGCGCCCCCCGGCAAGCGTCCATCGGGTCGTCGAACAACTGGAAATGCCCCGTGCCGGAAAGGCCAATTTTGTCTAGTTGAACACCATAGCCCTGCGGCGAGGCGACATGGACGCGAAAATCCAGCACCTCAGCGGCCTGTAGCCACGTATTGCACATGTTGTTGGCATCCCCCACCCACGCCACGGTCTTGCCCTGAATCGCGCCGCGATGCTCAATGAAGGTGAAGATGTCGGCAAGCGCCTGACAGGGATGCAGTTCGTCGGTCAGCCCGTTGATGAGCGGAACCCGCGAATGCGCGGCGAAGCGTTCGACGTTGGCCTGCTCGAAGGTACGAATCATCACAAGGTCGCTCATCCGCGAGATGACCTGCGCCGAGTCCTCGATTGGCTCGCCGCGCCCAAGCTGCGAGTCGCGTGTGTTGAGATAGATGGCCGAGCCGCCCAATTGCTGCATCCCTGCCTCGAACGAGAGGCGCGTGCGGGTGCTCGCTTTTTCAAAAATCATGACCAAGGTGCGGTCGAACAGCGGGTGATAAGGCTCGTAACGCTTGAATTTTTCCTTAATCCAACGCGCCCGCCGGAACAGGTAGGCGTATTCCTCCGCGCTGAAATCCTTGAACTGCAAATAGTGCCTTGGCGATGTCATTGGCTGGCTCTCCCTGCGGGCATCGTTTTTTACGACAGGAATTCGCGGATCAGCGGCGCAAGCCCCTCTATCAAAGCCTTCACGTCGCTGTCGCTAAAGATGAGCGCGGGCAACAGGCGAATCACGCTGTCCGAGGTCACGTTGATGAGCAATCCGGCGCCGAGCGCGCGAACGACCAGTTCGCCGCACGGACGGTCAAGCTCGATGCCCACCATCAGCCCGCGCCCGCGAATGTCCTTCACGCCCGCCACGCCTTCAAGCGCCTTGGCAAACCCGGCGCGAATGGCCTCCCCCATGCGCACCGCGTTATCCATCAGCCCTTCTTCCGCGATGACATCGAGCGTCGTGAGCGCCGCCGCGCACGCCAGCGGGTTGCCGCCGAACGTGCAGCCGTGGCTGCCCGGCTGGAACAATCCGGCAGCCCGCCCCGATGTCAGGCAAGCCCCGATGGGGACACCTGAGGCAAGTCCTTTGGCAAGCGTCATGATGTCGGGGCGCACATTCGCGTGCTGCCAGCCAAACCATTTGCCGGTACGGCCCGTGCCGCACTGCACCTCGTCGCATATCAGCAGCCAGCCGTGCTCATCGCACAGCCCGCGCAGTTCGCGCAGATAGTCTTCGCTCACGACATGGACGCCGCCTTCCCCTTGAAGGACTTCCAGCATCACCGCCACCACGTCGCGGCTGCGTGAGGCCACCTGCCGCACCGCGTCGATGTTTCCGTAGGGAACCCGGAGGAAGCCCGGAACCAGCGGCTCGAAACCGGCCTGCGCCTTACGGTTGGCGGTCGCCGAAAGGGTTGCCAGCGAACGCCCGTGGAAGGCATGTTCCATGACGACGATTGACGGCAGGTCGATGCCCTTTTTCTTGTGTCCGTAAAAACGGGCGAGCTTGATCGCCGCCTCGTTGGCCTCCAAGCCGGAATTGCAGAAAAACACTTCATCCATGCCGGAAAGCATTGCCAAGCGCACGGCCAGTTCTTCTTGTAAGGGGATACGGTAAAGATTGGAGGTATGCAGCACCTTGCCCGCCTGTCGGGAAATCGCCTCCACGATGCGCGGGTGGTTGTGCCCAAGCGTGGACACCGCGATGCCCGCGAGCGCGTCGAGATACTTTCTGCCCGCTTCGTCGAAAAGCCATGCGCCCTGTCCATGCGTAAACGAGACGGGCTGTCGGGCATAGGTATTCATGACATGTGATAACGACATACTGAACCCCGGCGGGATGGAGTAAAAACGCGCACGGCGGCAAGATGCCGCCGTGCAATGACAATTGCCGGATTCTACGCAGAATGGCGGCTTGTGTATAGGCTGGCGTCCGGTTCTCGCCCTGTTAGAATGGGCGGACACAAAAAACGCCAGCCACGGAGGAGACAGCCATCGGCTAGGCGTCCGTTCAATGAACTTCCACCACACGCCTGACCGGCCACACCACACATGAACCACGACATCATGAATCTCGTCATCATTGGCGAGACCAGAGACGGGAAGATTTTTCGTCCGAGCGACTGGGCAGAGCGCCTTTGCAGCCTCACTTCGGCCCTGAAAAACGACAAACGGGTCAAATATTCCGAGTTCGTGCGCCCCGGCTGCACGACGACGGGGGCGAAAGTCGTCATCGTCGACCCACGCCTGCACAAAATCGACCGAATCGCGTGGAAATTCGTGCTCGACTTCGCCAAAGAACACAACCTGAAGCTCGAATCCATTCCCGTCCCTCCGGTATATGGAGCCGTTGCCGAAACCTTCCGCGCCCGCCACAGCACACGGCGCTTCCTGCCCACGCCCGTTTCCCGCGAGACCATCGCTGAACTGCTGGAGCTGGCCTCGCGCTCGCCTTCGGGCACTAACGCGCAGCCGTGGAAAGTCTACGCATTGGCGGGAGAAGCGCGTGAAGCCCTATCCGCCGCGCTGCTCGAACGCTTCAATCAGGACGCCGCTGAAACGCGGGAATACGCCTACTACCCGGACACTTGGGAAGAGCCGTGGCTCACGCGGCGGCGCAAGATGGGCTTTGCCCTATACGAACTCGTCGGCATCCCCAAAGGCGACCAGCCGCGCATGAAAGAACAGTCTGGCCGCAACCTGCTGTTTTTCGACGCGCCCGTCGGCCTCATCTTCACGCTGGACCGCCATCTGGCGCAGGGCATGTTCCTCGACTACGGCATCTTCATCGGCCATCTGCTCATCGCCGCGCAGGCGCGCGGCTTGGCAAGCTGCATGCAGACAGCGTTTGCCGACTACCCGGAAACCATCCATCGCCACCTCGGCATCAGCGCGCGGGAAATCATCGTCGGCGGCCTCGCCCTCGGCCATCCCGACCCCAATGCCCCGGAAAACCGCATTGTCTCGGAACGAGAGCCAGTCGAGTCGTTTGCGACGTTTAAGGGATTCTGAGACGCGCTCTGCTATCCTTCTCGCCTTTCCGCAGCAAGCGGCAGCAACGCAGCAATGGCAAGCAACGAACGATACGACGAATCCTCCTTCCGCGTCCTGAAAGGGCTGGAGCCGGTGCGCGAGCGCCCCGGCATGTACACCCGCACCGACAGCCCCGCGCACATCATCCAGGAAGTCATCGACAACGCCGCCGATGAGGCGCTGGCCGGTTTTGCGAAAGAAATCCGCGTCACGCTGCATCGGGACGACTCCGTGAGCGTTTCGGACAACGGGCGCGGCATCCCCGTGGGGCTGCATCCAGAAGAAAAGGTTCCCGTCGTCGTGCTCGCGTTCACCCGCTTGCATGCGGGCGGCAAATTCGACAAGCGTTCCGGCAATTCGGCCTATGCCTTTTCCGGCGGGCTGCACGGCGTCGGCGTGTCCGTGACGAACGCGCTCTCTACCCGGCTGGAAGTCGAAATCCGCCGCGAAGGCAAGCTGTGGCGCACCGAGTTCGCCAACGGCGGCGAGCCTCTCAGCGAGCTTCGCGCCGTGGACACTTGTGGACGCAAGACCGGAACCCGCGTGCGCGTCTGGCCGGATGCCAAGTATTTCGAGTCGCCCAAAGTTCCGGTCGCTGAACTCGAACGGCTGCTGCGCAGCAAGGCCGTGCTGCTTCCGGGCGTTTCCGTGCGGCTCGACGTTGAGCAGCCCGACGGCAGCGTCCAGAGCAAAAGCTGGAACTATCCGGGCGGACTTCCGGCCTATCTCTCGGAACTGGCGGGCGGACAGGAACCCGTCGCCCCAATCTTCGCCGGGGAAAAATACGCCACCGAGGACGACCCCGCTTTCGCTCCCGGCGAAGGCGCGGCGTGGGCGCTGGCTTGGTTTGAGCAGTCTGTTCCGGGCGAGTCCTACGTCAATCTCATTCCCACCGTTTCTGGCGGCACGCACGAATCCGGGCTGCGCGCCGGACTGTTCGAGGCGCTCAAAACCTTCATCGACCACCACGCCCTGCTGCCACGCGGCGTTAAGCTGCAACAGGAGGACGTTTGCGCCCGGATGGGTTTCGTGCTCTCCGCCCGGCTTCTCGACCCTCAATTTCAGGGGCAGGTCAAAGAAAAACTGAACTCCCGCGAAGCCGTGCGGCTCGTCTCCGCGCAGGTGCGCGACCCGTTTGAAATCTGGCTCAACAACCATGTCGAGGCGGGCCGCGCCATTGCTGAGCTTGCCATCCGGCAGGCGCTTGCGCGGCAGCGCAGCGCCCAGAAGGTCGAGAAGAAAAAATCCTCCGGCGTGGCCGTGCTCCCCGGCAAACTTTCCGACTGCGAATCCAGCGACATCAGCGAAAACGAACTCTTTCTTGTTGAGGGCGATTCCGCTGGCGGCTCTGCCAAAATGGCGCGCGACAAGGAAACGCAGGCCATCCTGCCGCTGCGCGGCAAAGTCCAGAACGCTTGGGAAATCGACGCGGACAGGCTTTTTGCCAACGCTGAAATCCACGACATCGCCGTTGCCCTTGGCGTTGATGCCCACGGCTCGGCTGACGCGCCCGACCTTTCCGGCCTGCGCTACGGAAAAGTCGTCATCATGTCCGATGCCGACGTTGACGGCGCGCACATCCAGACCTTGCTCCTCACCCTCTTTTTCCGCCACTTCCCCCGCCTCATCGATGCCGGACACATCTACATCGCGCAACCGCCGCTCTACCGCATCGACGTTCCCGCCCAAGGCAAGAAGCGCCCTGCCCGCCGCCTTTACGCGCTCGACGAAGGCGAACTGGCCGCCATCCGAGATCGGCTCATGAAAGAAGGCATCCGCCCCGAAAATATCGAAACAGGCCGCTTCAAAGGGCTGGGCGAAATGAACCCCGACCAGCTACGCGAAACCACGATGGCGCCCGCCACGCGCCGCATGCTTCCCGTTCGCGTGCGCGACGACGCGCTCAATGAGACCCGCCGCACCTTCAACATGCTGATGGGCAAAGGCGAGGCGAGCGGGCGACGGGCGTGGATGGAAGCCAAAGGGGACACGGTCGAGGCGGATGTCTGAGGCGCGGAAGCCTCGCCTCCAATCTGACAGCGAGGCATCCCCAAAACGGATACAACGAGCCGTTTATGTAGCGTTCTCTGACGCGCCCATCAACGGCATTTGCGAAGGAGTTGTATGGATAATTTTAGCAATGCTTTCACTTACATATAGGGCTTCATATGTCGTATCGCGTTTTCCTAACAAGGTTGCTTGCGTCGAGCGTCCAGCATTGAGCAAAAATTTCGTACATTTCAGGGATTGAGGCAATTCATTACCGTATTCTTTGCCACCACATTCACCATCATAGCTGATGACGTAATCAACATCTTTTCGATTAAGAATTTTGATCGCATCCGAAAAATCGTCAAAATCAATCCCTGCAAAATATCTGCAATCTCTTGTATTGGAAACAGCTTGATAGGGCGGATCCATATATACCAGATCTCCCGGTTCAGCCATTTCAAAAATCTGACGATAATCCAAAGCGGAAAAAACAGATTTTCCTTTTAGCAAAGAGGAAATCGCATAAACATTTTCTGTGATATTGCGAGGATTTGTTCCATGTCGCCGTTTGTCTGGGGATTGATTGAAATTACCATTTTTTCCATAGCGTACAGCGCCTTTAACGCATCGAGCAAGAAGATACAGCATATTCTCCGCAGTCTGTTCTCCCGCATTAAAACAGTTTCTAATGTGATAAAAATGCTTGAGATGCCCCTCAGAATAATCAAATTGATTTGACCAAATTTGAGTGTATTTTTCTATTAAAACATCCGGCGCATTAACCGCTTCCTGTAATAGGCAGATTAAAGGTTCGTTAATATCGTTGATATGATATTGGCTTGCTCGTTTTTCTCTGGCTGCGGCTATCGTTATCGCCGCCATGCCCGCGAAGGGTTCAAATAAACGCCGGAATTTGCGAGGCATATATTGGAGAATCTGTGGAGCGAGAATTCTTTTAGAGCCTTGATATTGAACAACATGGGGAATTTTTCCATTCATTTTGGCATCTCCTGTCGCGTAAATTCTGGATTGCCATTTCGGCCACAAAAAAACAGCGACCCAACGCTTTCCGCGCCGGGTCGCCGCTTTTTGCTTTCTAAAGCGCCAGGCGGTCAGATCACGCGCGCTTTCTCGATGACCTGAGTCACCTGCCATGTCTTGGTGCGGGAAATCGGGCGGCATTCTTCGATTTCGACCAGATCGCCCTGTGTCGCCACGCCGTTTTCGACATGGGCATGGTACTTGGCGGAACGGGTCACGATCTTGCCGTAAAGCGGATGCTTCACGCGGCGCTCAACCAGCACAGTCACCGTTTTGTCCATCTTGTCGCTCACAACGCGCCCAACCATCGCGCGGCGAACCTTTTGCTTTTGTGCCTGTTCGTTCATTGCGCACCCGCCTTCGCTTTCTCGCCAAGGAGCGTCCGAACGCGCGCGATGTCGCGGCGCACCTTGCCCAACTGGCTCGTGTTGCTCAACTGCTGGGTCGCTTTCTGCATACGCAATGAAAAATGCGCTTTCAGCAGCCCCAGCAACTCTTCGTTCAGTTCCGTCGCGCTTTTGGCGCGGAGTTCACTCGCTTTCATACCTTTATCCTATTTGGCGCGTGACGAACACGGTGTCCAGCGGCAGCTTGGCCGCAGCCAGCCGAAAGGCTTCACGGGCAAGCGCCTCGTCAACGCCGTCCATTTCGTAGAGCACCTTGCCCGGCTGAATTTCAGCGACCCAGTACTCGGGAGCGCCTTTGCCGTTCCCCATCCGAACTTCCGCCGGTTTTCTGGAAATCGGCTTGTCCGGGAAAATGCGTATCCAGATGCGTCCGCCGCGCTTGATGTGGCGGGTCATTGCCCGACGGGCGGATTCGATCTGGCGCGAAGTCAGGCGACCGCGACCCGTGGCCTTGAGGCCGAACTCGCCGAAGCTGACTTTGGCACCGCGCATGGCAAGACCACGGTTACGGCCTTTCTGCTCCTTGCGGTATTTTCTTCTCTGCGGCTGTAGCATCATTCACTCCTGCTTTCTTCTTGCCGCCGACCGGAACGACGGCCAGGACGGCCTTCGCCTTCACCCGCACGCGGCGCACCACGGCGGCCACGGCGGTTCTCGGTTTCAGGCTCAGCGACAGCCGGCTGCTCGTTGCGGCCTTGCTCGCCTTTGTAGACCCAGACCTTGATGCCAATAATCCCGTAGGTCGTTTTCGCTTCGGAAATGCCGTAATCAATATTCGCGGTCAGCGTATGCAGCGGAACCCGGCCTTCCCGATACCACTCGGTTCGGGCAATTTCCGCGCCGTTCAACCGTCCCGAACTCATAATCTTGATGCCTTGCGCACCGAGGCGCATCGCGTTCTGCATCGCGCGCTTCATTGCGCGGCGGAACATGATGCGCTTCTCAAGCTGCTGGGCAATCGAGTCGGCAATCAGCTTGGCATCGACTTCGGGCTTGCGGACTTCTTCAATGTTCACATGCACCGGCACGCCGATAATCTTTTGCAGGTCGCGCTTGAGCGCCTCGATGTCTTCGCCTTTCCTGCCAATGACCACGCCCGGACGCGCCGAAAATAGCGTGATGCGAGCATTTTTGGCAGGACGCTCGATGACCACGCGGGACACTGAGGCGTGAGAGAGCCGTTTTTTCAGGTATTCCCGAACCTTGATGTCTTCCGCGAGCATCTTCGGAAATTCCTGGCTTGAGGCATACCAGCATGAACCCCAGTCGCGTGTGACGGCGAGCCGGAATCCTGTGGGATGAATTTTCTGACCCATATGCGCTCCTTACTCGCCAACAGTCACGTAAATGTGGCTGGTCGGCTTGGAAATACGGTTGCCGCGACCCTTCGCCCGCGCGGTGAAGCGCCTGAGGGAGGTGCCTTCTTCCACGTGGATGGTCGTAATCTTGAGCAGGTCAATGTCCGCGCCGTCGTTGTGCTCGGCATTGGCAATGGCTGACTCGACCACCTTGCGGATGATCTTCGCGCCTTTCTTGGGCGAGAAGTTCAAGATATTGAGTGCGTGCTCGACTGGCTTGCCGCGAACCAGATCCGCCACCAGGCGACCCTTCTGCGCCGAAAGACGAACACCACGCAAACTAGCTTTGGTTTCCATCATCTTTCCTTATTTCTTGGCTTTCTTCGAGGCGGCATGCCCCTTGAAAGTCCGCGTCAGGGCAAATTCGCCGAGCTTGTGGCCGACCATGTTTTCGGAAACATAAACCGGAATGTGCTGGCGGCCATTGTGGACAGCGATGGTTAGGCCGACGAAGTCGGGCAGGACGGTGGAGCGGCGCGACCATGTTTTGATTGGGCGCTTGTCGTTGGTGGCTCGCGCGGCGTCGACCTTTTTCAGAAGGTGAGCGTCGATAAACGGGCCTTTCTTGATAGAACGTGCCATCTGTTATCCCCTTAACGCTTATGACGGCGCTGCACGATCATCGCATCGGTACGCTTGTTGTTGCGCGTCCGATACCCCTTGGCTGGCGTACCCCACGGGCTGACAGGTACGCGCCCTTCGCCAGTGCGGCCTTCGCCGCCGCCATGCGGGTGGTCGATTGGATTCATGACCACGCCCCGCACCGTCGGACGGATGCCGCGCCAACGGTTCGCACCCGCCTTGCCGATCTTGCGCAGGCTGTGCTCCTCGTTGCCGACTTCGCCGATAGTGGCGCGGCACTCGACGTGCACGCGCCGGATTTCGCCGGAACGCAGCCGAAGCTGGGCATACGCGCCTTCACGGGCAAGCAGTTGCACCGAAGCGCCAGCGGAGCGGGCAAGCTGCGCGCCTTTGCCGGGCTGCATTTCGATGCAATGGATCGTCGTGCCGACCGGAATGTTGCGGATGGGCATCGCGTTGCCGGATTTGATTGGCGCTTCGATGCCGGAGATCAGCGTTTGCCCAACCGAGACGCCACGCGGCGCGATGATGTAACGGCGCTCGCCATCGACATAGCAAAGCAGGGCGATATTCGCGGAGCGGTTCGGGTCGTACTCGATGCGCTCCACCTTGGCCGGGATGCCGTCCTTGTTGCGGCGGAAGTCAATCACCCGGTAGCGAACCTTGTGGCCGCCGCCTTGATGGCGGACGGTGATACGGCCTGAATTGTTGCGCCCGGCCTTGCTGCTTTTCTTTTCCGTCAGCGCATCAACCGGACGGCCTTTGTACAGGTCGGGATTGACGACCTTCACCATCCCGCGACGACCGGCGGAAGTAGGCTTGAATTTTACCAGTGCCATGATCTGTTACTCCCCGGCCACGAAGTTGATTTCCTGACCGGACTCAAGCCTGACAAAAGCCTTCTTCCAGCCCTTGCGGCAACCCATGATGCGGCCAGTGCGCTTGACCTTGCCCTTGACGTTCAGGACTTGCACCGATTTGACATTGACCTTGAAGAGCGCCTCCACGGCGGCCTTCACTTCCGGCTTGGTCGCATCGGGCGTCACCTTGAAGATGAACTGCCCAAACTTGTCGGCAACGTAAGTCGCTTTTTCCGAAATCTGCGGAGCGAGCAGCACTTTCAGCAGACGTTCCTGATTCACCGTGCTCATTGCCACGCCTCCTCCATTTTGGCGAGCGCCCCTTTGGTCACCAGCACCTTCGGGAAGCGCACCAGCGAAACCGGGTCGGTACTCTCGACCTCAAGCACCTGCACGCTATAGAGGTTGCGCGAGGACAGGTACAGGTTCTCATCCACGGCATCGGTAATCACGAGCACGGAATCCAGCCCCATGCCCTTAAGCTTCTGCACGAGCAGACGGGTTTTCGGCGCTTCGACGAGAAAATCCTCGACGACCGCGAGCCGATCTTCGCGCGCAAGCTGGGACAGGATGGAAGCCACCCCGGCGCGATACATCTTGCGGTTGACCTTCTGCGAAAAATTCTCGGACGGCTTGTTCGGGAAAGCCCGACCGCCTCCTCGCCACAGCGGGCTGGACGACATGCCGGCGCGGGCGTTGCCCGTGCCTTTCTGGCGGAAAGGTTTTTTCGTCGAGTGCGAAACTTCGGCGCGGGTTTTCTGGGCGCGGTTGCCAGCGCGGCCATTGGCCATGTAGGCCGTCACGACCTGGTGAATCAGCGCCTCGTTGTAATCACGGCCAAAGAGCTTGTCGGACGCTTGCAGCGTCGACGCGGCCTGGCCTTCGGCGTTCAAGAGTTTCAGTTCCATGCCGCCCCCTTATGACTTCACTGCCGGGCGGACGATCACGTCGCCGCCTTTGGAGCCGGGCACTGCGCCCTTGATAAGCAGCAATTGGCGCTCGACATCGATCTTGACCACTTCAAGCCCTTGGGTCGTGCGGCGCACATTGCCGTACTGACCGGACATGCGCGTTCCTTTGAACACGCGGCCCGGATCCTGCGCCATGCCGATGGAACCCGGCGCGTTGTGCGAAACCGAATTGCCGTGGGAAGCGCGCTGGGAGCCGAAATTGTGGCGTTTCTGCGGGCCGGAAAAGCCCTTCCCGATGCTGGTTCCGGTGACATCGACCTTTTGCCCGACGGCAAAAAGGTCTGCGCCAATGACATCGCCCGCCTTCAGCGAGGCGAGTGTCTCGGCTTCAACCCGGAATTCGCGCAGGATGCGGCAGGCTTCGACGCCTGCCTTGGCAAGATGGCCAGCTACCGCTTTGCTGATCCGGCTGGGGCGGCGCTTACCGACCGCAACCTGAACCGCCGCATAACCGTCGATGCCATCCGTCTTGATCTGGGACACGCGATTGTCGGACACGTCAAGCACCGTTACCGGAATGGATGCGCCATCCTCGGCAAAGATGCGAGTCATGCCGACCTTGCGCCCGACAAGGCCTAGACTCATTTTGTTCTCCTCATCGCCAGCTACGATTGGCTGACGCTGGACTCGACAACAGACTGCCCAAGGGCAATCCCCGAAAAGCGGCGGAGTATAGCCGTAAAAAAGGAACGGTTGCAAGCGTTGCCGAAATTTACGCGAAAACGCCTCACTCGCGCCCAGTGGCCATGAGCTTTCCCACCAAGCAATACAGCATCCCGCGATCTGCCTCGTCCATGTCGATGCCCCCGCTCGGGGAAAAATGCAGCTTGAAGGCGGAAATGGCCCTGAAAGGGTCGCGCATGTCGTAGCCGAGCGCCGCAAGCCCCAGAAAAGCGTCAAAACTCTCCGGCGGCAATTCAAAGGGCGGCTCGCACCACAGCCCAAACCCCGACGAGGCAAGCTGCCGCCACGGAAAAAGCCCGCTTGGGTCGGTCTTGCGCCCCGGCGCGACATCGGCGTGGCCAAGGAAGTTGGCTCGTGGAATTTTGTGGCGCTTCTGGATGTCGGACAGCAGCGCCAGCAGAGAATTGACCTGAGCGGACGCAAAAGGCTCCCTGCCGTTGTTGACCAGTTCGATGCCGATTGACGCCGAATTCATGTCCGAATGCCCGCCCCAATGCGATTCCCCGGCATGCCACGCGCGCTGGTTCTCGTCGACCAGTTGCAGCACCCGCCCATCGCGGTCAATCAAATAATGGCTGCTGACTTCCGTGAGGGGATTGGTCAAGGTGGCACGGGCGCGAGCCAGCGTATCGCTGCTGGTGTGGTGCAGGACGACGTAATTGGCCTTGCGCGGCCCAAAATTGGGCGACGGCTCCCATTGCGCGGAGGCGCTGCCCACCCTGGGCGGCGTCGCGCAAGCGGCAAGCGTCAGGCAAAGGGCGAACAGCAAACCATATCGAAGCATTTCAATCCTGACCAAAAAAGCGGCAAGCCATGACGCACGGCTTCACTCGGGTAGATATGGAAAACGTGCCAACCACGGTACCGGGTAGTTATCCACAAAGGCAACCGCGCTCATATGGTAGGCTAGCCACGTTTTCGACTCAAATTCGGCAACAGCCATGACACCCGACAACAAGCATTCCAGGTTGCAGTGGTCTGACCATTTTAGCGTTGGAATACCCGAAATAGACGAGCAGCACAAAACCCTGTTCAACCTAATCGACAAAATCCATACCGCCATCCTTGAGCGCAAAGGCACTGCCGCATGCGCGGAAGTGCTTGATGAACTGGTTGATTACACCCGCATCCATTTCGGCTTGGAACAAAGTCTGATGCACATGGGAAAATATCCCGAATATGATGCCCATTGCGTCTTGCATCGTGAGCTTGTCACTGAAGTCGAGTCCCTGCAAAGCAAAATCCACTCAGGCCAAGCGGCGATCAGTTTTGAGTTGCTGCACTTCCTGCGCACGTGGCTTACCAAGCATATTCTGGGCGAAGACATGAAATACGCCGCGTTTTTTGCTTCAAACGAACTCAGCGGCTTTAACGCTTGGGCAGAACGTTCCAGCAAAGTCGTCAATGCGCACCAAAAAAAGTGGTGGAAACGGCTGAAATTCTGGTGACGGCACGCCTTTCCCGCTGTACGGGGCATGGCTAGATGCTGCCCTGCCATCCGGTTCCATCCAGGCTGTTTATATAAGCGCCAAAAACCCGTCAAGTATCATGAAATGGTCTTCAAACAATTCCGTTTCCATGTCCGGCAGTTTTGCGACAGGAAACCAACGCGCCTCGGCGGCATCGTCCGCGCCCGCGACGGGGGGAAGCGCCGGAAGCGGCAAATCGAACCAGTGCGCATGCGTGATGACACGCCCCCGCTGACTGCGGTCGGGATGATCCAGAACCGCCACTGCCCGGCAGGCTTTCGCAAGTTCCGCATCCGCAATATCAAGTCCGGTTTCTTCTTTTAATTCCCGAACCGCGCCTTCAAACAGGCGTTCGCGGCCTTCGAGGAAGCCGCCGGGAATCGCCCATAAGCCTTTTCCCGGCGAATGCTTGCGCCGCACCAGCAGGACGTGTCCGGCAACCGTCACCACCGCGTCCAGCGTGATGAAAGGCCCCGTCCCCCATTTCTGTTTGTCCGCTTCGACGGATTCGTGCTCCTCGCGCAAAGCTGCGAAAGCGGGCAGCCCACGCCAATTTTCGAGACACCGGGCAACCGCAGGCGGAACCCGCGCGCGCAACGTCTCCCAAGCCGTTTCGCTGCCGTCGAAATAAAGCCTGCGGATCGGCGTCGCGTCGATGTCGCCCTGCCGCTCTAACGCGACGAACGTCCATTGCGGGAACAGTTTCAGGTAATTGCTCGACGCATCTTTGTGGAATCCAGCCAGCGCCATGCGCGGCGCGGCGCGTCCAGTTTTTTCCATTGCCGTCCGTGCGCCTGCCTCCACGGCGGCAGCCCAACGCGCATCGTTGTAGTAATCCCGAACCGGGACGAAAGCGACCCGTCGGGCGTCGGCCTCATCCAGACACGCGGCAATCATCGCGGCGCGTTCTTCCCATGTGAAAGGGTTTTTTGCGTTGGGCGCGCGGAACGAAGAACCGAGCACGACCAAAACGCGGTCGGCTATCTCTAGCGTCTGCCTGAGCAAAGCGGCGTGGCCGTTATGGAAAGGCTGGAAGCGTCCAATCAGGATGGCCGCGCCAAAGCGCGTGGAAGGGCTGTTCATAGTGTTTTCCGCCAAGGGCGTCGATTTTTCCAGCCTTCAGCCGCCGTACATGGCAGGAATGGCAATCGACATGTGGTCATACTCCGCCGCGATGGGCAATCGCCGCCCGTTCCCGCCGAGCAGCGGGCGCAAGCGCAGGACGGGGGCAAGCTGGCGGCGCTTGAATTCGCTTTTCCAGACCATTCGCTGCACCCGCGCAATGAGCGCCATGCCGCCCTTCGCTTTTTCCTGCTCTGCCAAAGCGGCCATGACTTCGGCCCGATCTTCGGCGCACAGGTGCTCGCCTTCGATCATGGCTTTCAAAATCGTGTCCAGCGCCGGGTAAGGCGGCAGCCTGTCGCTGTCTTTTTGGTTGGGCGCAAGCTCTGCGGAAGGCGGCTTGTCGATGATGGCATTGGGAATCCGCTCGCACCCGGCGTACTCGTTGATGTACCGGGCAAGGCGGATGGCCTCCGTCTTATAAAGGTCGCCTATCGGCGCAAGCCCGCCGTTCGTATCGCCGTAAAGCGTGCAGAAACCCACTGATATTTCGCTTTTGTTGCCTGTGGACAGCAGCATGGCACCAAGCTGGTTTGAATACTCCATCAACACCATGCCGCGCGCGCGAGCCTGCAAATTTTCCAGCGCCAATCCCCCGAGCGGTTCGCCAAACGTCGTGCCGAACCCATGTTCGCAGATCATGACGATGTCGTGGATAGGGTGCTCGAAGAGCTTGATGCCGAGATTCCGGCACAGCGCCACGGAATCATCGACGCTGCCCGCGCTCGAAAAACGGGAAGGAAGCGTGACCGCGATAACGTTTTTCGGCCCCAGCGCCTCAACGGCCAGCGCCAGCACGAGCGCGCTGTCGAGACCGCCGGAAGAGCCGACCACCACCTTGCCGAAGCTACAGCGGCGAACGTAATCCCGCAGGCCAAGGACAATCTGGCGGCGGCAAAACTCCATAAACGGCAAGCCGAAAGCCGGAAGCGGCGCAATCGCCGCGCCGTCCGCGTGAAGGAACGCGCCCTCCCGCAAGCACAGGGTGGATACGGATTCCTCAAAGCGCGGCGCTTCAAAAACAACGCCCTCCGGCGTGGCGGCGAAGGACGCGCCATCGAATACCAGTTGGTCGTGCCCGCCCACCTGGTTTGCGACAGCCATCGGACACCCGATCTGGCGGCTTGCCTCCACGATACGGGCATGGCGCGGCTTGCGCGTCGAAACAAACGACGGGCTGGCGTCGATGACGATGACGAAATCGGGTTTTTCCGCCGCCAGCTTGGCAAACGGGTCGGCCTTGCCCGCGCCGCCCCAAACCTCCCCGCCGATGAGGAAACCCACCCGCGTCCCATCAATTTCCAGGCACGCCGCCGTACTCGGCTTCGGCTCGGAACTGATTCTTTCGCCGGACACACCGAAATCAAGCGAAAGCCGCTTTGCGTGCTGGAGGAGAATTTTTCCGTCTTTCAGCACAAGCAGGCTGTTTTCCAGCGCCCCGCCCACCCTTTTTCGCCGAGTGGGCGCGCCCACGACCCAATAAAGATGAGGCGTGGCACGGCTAGCGTCGCAGAGCTTCAGCAGCGCCGCGTCAACCCGCGAGAGAAACACGGATTCGCCAAGCAGCCCTTCGGGCGGATAGCCGGTGAGCGCCTGTTCTGTAAAAACGACGATCCGCGCACCGTCTCCAGCGGCTTTTCGGGCGGCATCTTCCATCCGAACCACGTTGCCGGAAAGGTCGCCGACGATGAAATTGAGTTGGGCAAGAGAAAAAGTGAGCATTGGTGAATGAAGGGACGGACACTGGTAAATGCGCTTCTGCTGCTTCGGGAACAGGGTCGGCGCAGAAAATAATTGTCTAAAATTTCAATGCTTTCAATGCTTTCAATGCTTTCAATGCTCAAAATTATTGTCTGATGGGCGCAATTTTGCAAGCCGCGCTCCATATTCAGCGCACGGCAAGCGCCGACATGAGCGTATCGAGATTGTGCCGCATCATGGCAATGTAAGTGGGCGCCACACCCTCGGCGGCAGAGAGCGCGTCGGAGTAGAGCGTGCCGCCCATTGCCGCGCCGGACTCTGCGCGGATGCGCTCGATGAGACGGGGGTCGCTGATGGTTTCGACGAAAACGGCGGGCGCTTTTTCGCTCCGCAACTGTTCGATGAGGCGAGCCACGTCCCGCGCTCCAGCTTGGCTATGCCCGGAAGCGCCGACCGGAGCGAGAAACGCCAAGCCGTAAGCACGGGAAAAATAGCCAAAGGCATCGTGCGAACTCACGACGCGCCGACGCTCCTGCGGCAAGCGGGCAATGGTGGCACGGATGTCAGCGTCGAGCGCGTCGAGCGCGGCGCGGTAACGCTCGGCATTGGCGCGGTAAGCGTCCGCTCCGGCGGGGTCGGCGGCGATCAAGGCGGCGGCAATGTTGGCGACGTAAATCCGCACGTTGGCAACGTCCTGCCAGGCATGGGGGTCGATGCGCGGGTCGTGACTGTGACCGTGGCTGCCGTCGCGCATCGCCAGCGGACGAATGCCACTGCTGGCGACAAGCAGCGCCCCACGGTAGCCGGAGGCATTCGCCAGCCGGGACAGCCAATCGTCAAATCCAAGGCCATTGAGCACGACCAAGCCCGCCCGCTTGATGTGGCGGGCATCAGACGGGCGAGGCTCATACGCATGCGCGTCCTGCCCCGCCCCAGCTAGGGTATGCACATTCACCCGTTCGCCACCGATCTGGCGGACAAAATCGCCAAGGATGCTGAAACTGGCAACGACTTCAAGTTCTGCCGCCCACGCGCCGGAAACCGCGAAAAACGCGGACACAAAAACCGCCGCCAGCAATACGCGGCGCGGCAAAAAGAGGGAAAGAAATTTCATCACGATTTCAAATGCCGATGGCTTGGCAAGCGGGGAACAATTAGCCCGCCGGGGGCGGCAAGCAGGGAAACAAAGTATTCAAGCCCGCACACGAGGATGATGGCGGGGCCTGCGGGGACATTGGTATGGAAAGAAAGCAGCAGTCCGGCCACGCCCGCCGCGAGCGCCAGCCCCGCCGCGAGTGCCAGCATAGCGGACAACCTGCGCGTCCAGAGCCGCGCTGAAGCGGCGGGCAAAATCATGATGCCGACGGCCATCAACGTGCCGAGGGCGTGGAATCCGGCCACGAGATTGAGCACGGCCAGCAACAAAAAGCCGTAATGCGCCATCGGGGACAGGCGGCTGACCGCCCGCAAGAAAGCGGGGTCGAAACATTCCAGCGCCAAAGGCCGGAACAGCAAGGCAATACCAAAAAGCGAAACACTGGCAATCACAGCGATGAGCAGCAGGGAAGCGTCATCGAGGGCCAGCACCGACCCAAACAGCACATGCAGGAGATCGAGGTTGCGCCCGGACATCGACATGATCGTTACCCCGGCGGCGAGCGAAAGCAGGTAAAAGGCGGCAAGGCTCGCGTCCTCCTTGAGATTGGATGCCCGCGCCACCAGTCCGGCGGCAAAGACCACGGCCAGTCCGGCAACGATGCCGCCCGCCGTCATCGCGCCCAAAGACAGCCCGCAAGCGAGATACCCCAGCGCCGCCCCTGGCAGAATGGCGTGGCTGACCGCGTCTCCCATCAGGCTCATCCGCCGCAGCAGCATGAACACGCCAACGGGAGATGCCCCGAGCGCCAGCGCCAGCGTCCCCGCCAGCCCCCGGCGCATGAAATCGAAATCAGCAAACGGCGCAACGAAAAGCTCGTAAGGATTCATGCCGTCTCCGATAATGCGCAGTCATCGGCATGTTCGTCGAACGCTTCGGACAGTTGCCGTGCGCGGGCAAGCAATTCCTCGCTCATCACTTCCGCAGTGGCGCCGAAAGCGACCAGTTCGCGCGCCAGCAGCAGGCAGTTGGGAAAGTAGCGGCGCACTTGCCCGAAGTCATGTACCACGGTCAAGACGGTGCGCCCTTCGCCATGCCAGCGCAAAATCAGGTTCGCCAAATCGTCGACCGTGCGGGCATCGATGGCGGCGAACGGTTCATCGAGCAGGATAGTGGGCGCGTCCTGCAAAATCAGCCGGGCGAAGCGTGCGCGTTGCAATTGCCCGCCAGAGAGCGTCAAGATAGGCCGGAACTCAAATCCCGCCAGCCCCACGGCGTTCAGCGCGGCTCGCACCTTGCCCCGTCCGGCGCGGCCAAGCCCACGGAACGCGCCAATTTCGTTCCACAGCCCCATCGCTACCATGTCGAATACCGAGACGGGGAAGCTGCTGTCCAGTTCGTTTTTCTGCGGCATGTACGCAAGCGGCGCGGCGCGGCGCGGTTCCATGCGGATTGCGCCTTCGAGCGGACGCAATTCACCCGCGATGCCTTTGAGCAGGGTCGATTTGCCCGCGCCGTTCGGCCCCACGACTGCAACGAGCGCCCCAGCGGGAATTTCCGCGTCCAAATGGTGCACGGCGGGATGGCGCTCATAGCCGAGGGTCAGGTTCTCGAAGCGGATGGCGGAGCCAAAAACAGGCGGCGCGAGCGACATCGCGGCTACGCCATCGCCCAAAAAACGGTCAGCCACAACAGGCCGCAGGCTAACGCGGCAATGGCAAGCCGGACCCCGACACCATACGCCATGAGGCTATGCAAAGGCGCATCGCGTTCAGCTTCGATGGGGGCAGCGCGCATAAGCCTCATACCTTGTGCCAAGCAGTCGTTTCGGGCGAAAAACGTTAAAAGTACCGCTTGGAAGACCGTTTTGCAATGACGGGAAGCCGTTTAGCCGTGCTCCGCGAGCAATGTCGAGAACTCACGATCCAGCAAAGAGGCATCGCCCAGATTGAGGGACAGCAGACGGCGCAGGTGGCTCATGCTATCGAGATCGGTTTCATCGCAGACGATGCCGACCTGCCCGGCACAATGGTGCGCGACATGCCCTTCCATGCGCACGCAGACATCATCATCGAGGCGCAGCTCAAGCAAGCAGGACGTGCCGACGGCAACGCAGGGAACCGCAACGCTGATCAGCGCGCCGCGCAGGGACAAATCAAGCACCTCGCACGGCCATTGCCCGAGAAACGCCTGAAAAACGGCAGAACCATGAAAATGAATGCGCGAATAATGCCTGCGTTGAACAGCGACCATAAGAATTTCCGCCAATAATCACACTCTGCTTTTGAAATTCTGTGCCGTGAATCACCCTTGCGCAAGTAGCCCACCTGCCACGCATGACAGTTGGCGTGTAGAATTCACGCTGCCTTCTATTTTCCGGCATTGTGTCCGAGCAACATTTAGAGTCGCCCAATTAAATTAGATACCAACAGGATTTTTCGTGACCGATGCCGCTAAGCAAACCGATGCAGATCGACCCATAGCCGTCGATGCGTTGATCAATAGTTTATTGATATTGGTACGCGCATTTGGCGGCAACCAAACTCGTGATGCCATCGTAGCGGGCCTGCCCCTGAAAGACGGCAAGCTCACGCCGTCGCTTTTCGAGCGCGCCGCCCGCCGCGTCGGCATGCGCAGCAATATCGTCGCCACCTCGCTCGACAGCATCAACCCGGCGTTGCTGCCGGCGATATTGCTGCTCAATAACGGCAACGCATGCGTCGTGACGAAAATGAGCACGCACCGCAACCGCTGGCAGGTGATATTCCCCGAACTCAGCGATGCCGCAGTGATGCTGAGCCGCGAAGACCTGGAAAAGCACTACAACGGAAACGCCATCTACGTGCGCCCGGAATTCCAGTTCGACGCGCGCGCGCCGCAGGGCGGCAAGGTCGTCCGCAGCGGCCACTGGTTCTGGAGCGTCATCGCCGCCAACAAGGGCATCTACAACGATGTGCTGTGGTCGGCGTTCATCATCAACCTGTTCGCGCTGGCGATGCCGCTGTTCGTCATGAACGTGTACGACCGCGTCGTGCCGAACAGTGCCATCGAAACCCTCTGGGTGCTGTCCGTCGGTGTGTTCATCGTGCTGTTCTTCGACATGATTTTGCGCACGATGCGGGGCTATTTCGTCGACCTCGCGGGCAGCCGGATTGACGTTGAGCTTTCGGCGCACATCATGGAGCGCGTGCTCGGCATGCGCATGGAAGCGCGCCCGGAATCGGCAGGCTCGCTCGCCGCCACCATGAGGGCTTTTGAAAGCGTGCGGGATTTCATCAGCTCGGCCACGGTCACGGCTTTCGTCGATTTGCCGTTCGCGCTGCTTTTCATGTTCGTCATTACTTGGATTGCGTGGCCGCTGGTGCTGCCCTTCGTATTCGGCATCCTTGTGCTGGTCGTCTATTCGCTGGCGGTACAGGGCAAGATGCACGACCTCGCGCAGACCTCTTACCGCGCCGGGGCGCAGCGCAACGCCACGCTCGTGGAAGGGCTGGTCGGCGTGGAAACGCTCAAGGCGATGGGGGCGGAAGCTACCGTGCAGCACAAATGGGAAACCAGCACGGCCTTGCTGGCGCGGGTCAGCACGCAGTTGCGGCTCCTCTCGGCCTCCTCCACCAACGGCGCAAACTGGATCATCCAGTTGGTCAGCCTCGTGGTGATGCTCATTGGCGTCTATCTCATCAGCGAGCAGGAACTCAGCGTCGGCGGCTTGGTGGCGTGCTACATGATGTCGAGCCGCGCCATGTCGCCCATCGGGCGCATCGCCGGGCTGCTCGTGCAATACCACACCGCCGCCACCTCGCTGGAATCGACGGACGGCCTGATGAACCGCGCATGCGAGCGCCCCGAGGGCGCGAATTTCATCAGCCGCAAAACGTTTTCTGGCGAAATCGAATTCCGCGACGTGGTTTTCAACTATCCGACCCAGGAAATTCCCGCCCTGAACGGGCTATCGTTCCGCGTCAAGCCGGGCGAGCGGGTCGGCATCATCGGGCGGGTCGGCTCCGGCAAGACCACGCTTGAGAAGCTGATTCTTGGCCTCTACCGCCCAACGTCCGGCGCGGTCATGATCGACGGCGTCGATGTCCGCCAGTTCGACCCTGCGGAACTGCGCCGCAACATCGGCTACGTGCCGCAAGACCCGATGCTTTTCTACGGCTCCCTGCGCGAAAACATCGCGCTGGCCAGACCGCACGCCGAAGATACCGAAGTATTGCGAGCCGCCGCACTCGCGGGGCTAACCGAATTCGTCAATGCCCACCCGCAGGGTTTCGACATGATGGTGAGCGAGCGTGGCGACTCGCTCTCAGGCGGGCAGCGCCAGAGCGTCTCCATTGCCCGCGCCGTCATCCACGACCCGCCCATCCTGCTGCTGGACGAGCCAACGGCGTCGATGGATCACACGACGGAAGAAGAAATCAAGCGCAACCTGAAGGAATTCAGCCAAGGCAAGACCATGCTTGTCATCACGCACCGAACGCCGCTGCTGGCGCTGGTCGACCGCATCATCGTCATCGACGGCGGGCGCGCCGTCGCCGACGGGCCAAAAGAACAGGTTGTCGAAGCTCTGCGCCAAGGCAAGGTAGGGAGAGCCAGATAATGGACAAGCCAACAGCTCCGCGTGACAAAACCATGCGCCACACCCGCAAGGCGTTTGAGCAGATGGGCAAGATAAAAGCGCCGGGTCGCCCTCTTTTCGAGCGTTTTTTCGACCGCCTGCTGCCCGCGCTGCCGGATTCCCAAAAACTGGACTGGGGCGACGAAGCCGACTGGGCGCGGCTGCAACAGGAGCCCATCCGCGCCCGTCGGCTGCTGCGGATCATCATCATCATCGTGATATTGCTGCTCGTCTGGGCGGCGCTCGCGCCGCTCGACGAAGTGACGCACGGCGACGGCAAGGTCATCCCTTCGTCGCAGATGAAAACCATTCAGGCCGTCGACCAAGGGCAGATTCAAAACATCTTGGTCAGGGAAGGCGAGGAAGTCGCGCAGGGGCAACTGCTCTTGAAAATCGACAACTCCCGGTACGTGGCCGAATTTGGCGCGGCGGATGCCGAACGCCTCAGTTTGGTGGCGCGGGTCGCGCGCTTGCAGGCATTGACGGAAAACCGCGAATTCGTCATCCCCGAAGAAGTGCTCAAGTTCGACTCGAACATCGCCGCACAGGAACAGGAGCATTACCAGTCTTCGCTCAACGAAGCCGAATACCAGCTTTTCGGCATCCGCCAGCAGCTCACGCAGCGCGAAAAGGAACTGGGGGAAGTTCAGGCAATGCACACGCAGGCTGCCAACGGCCTTGAGCTTGCCAAAGAAGAACTGGGAAAAAACGAGCCGTTGCTCGCGTCCGGTGCGGTTTCCGAGGTCGAAATTATCCGGCTGAAGCAGAACGTGGAAAAATTTGACGGAGACCGCCAGCAAGCCGTCGAAAGAATCGGGCGGGCACGGGCGGCAATCGAAGAAACCCGCAGCAAGCTCAAAGAGGCCGAACTCAACAAGAACAACCAATGGCGCACCGAGCTTTCCGAAGCGTCGGCGCGGCTCGCCACCGTCGCCGCTGGCGCTGGCGTGAGCCACGACAAAGTCAAGCAAGCCGACGTGCGCTCCCCCGTGCAGGGCATTGTCAATCGGCTGCTGGTGACGACCGTCGGCGGGGTGGTCAAGGCGGGGGACGTTGTGGCCGAAATCGTGCCGCTGGGCGACGAGCTACAGATCGAGGCAAAAGTGAAGCCCAAGGACATTGCCTTCCTGCATAAAGGCCAGCCCGCTCGAATCAAAATCACCGCTTACGATTTTTCCATATATGGCGGGCTGGACGGCGAACTCGACCACATTTCGGGAGATACTGTCACGGATGAAAAAGGCAACCCGTTCTACCTCATCAGGGTCAAGACGAAACAGACCTCCCTTGGCGAAGGCAAACCCATCCAACCCGGCATGGTGGCGGACGTGAATGTGCTGACCGGCAAAAAAACCGTGCTTTCCTATCTCCTCAAACCTGTTTTGCGGGCAAAGGCAAACGCACTGACGGAGAAATGATGCGCAACCTGTTTCTCATCGCCGACGCGATAGCCCCTTCGACACGCTGGCGCGATGCGTTTGCCGACGGCATCTACCTCACTTGGGACGTAGCCGTTTCCGCACGGATAAAGGCCGACATCGTTTGGCTGAGCACGGCGGCAAGCGGCTGGCAGGAACTGCTCGACAGCGCGTTGCAGCAGTTTGCCGACCTCCCCGTGATCGTGGTGTCCAACATTCCCGAAGAACGCGAAGCCCTCGCAGCGATCGTCGCGGGCGCGCGCGGCTATTGCCACGCCTGGTCGTCGCCGGAACAGTTCCAAGAAGTCGCCCAGGTCATTGGCCGAGGCGGGTACTGGATTGGGCAGTCCCTCATGCTCAAACTGATTAGCGCCGTCAACAAAGCCCTGCCCAAAGCGGACAATTTGCCGGAAGAACTCTCCGAACGCGAGGCCGAAGTCGCCCGCGCCGTCGCAACAGGGCAATCCAACAAAGAAATTGCCCGTACCCTCGGCATTACCGAGCGCACCGTCAAGGCTCATCTGGGCGCTATTTTTATCAAACTCGGCGTACGCGACCGTCTGCAACTGGCGCTGCGCCTGACTGCCAAGAAAGAGGCCAAAGAAAAAGATAAAAAAGAGGACAAAAAAGAAGAATGAATACGCCCCTCTACGCCAAAAAAGACACCAATGCCCGCATCGTGGCGCTGAGCCGTGACCCCGGCGACCCTGCCGACCCCGGCTGGCATTGCTTGCCAAGCGATGCCCCGGAAGTCATTGATTTCATTAAAGAGCTAATAGGGCAAGACAGAACAGACAAGGAACTATCCGATTCCGACCTGTCTTTCGTACGCGTGCTTGAAGATGTCATCGACCTTTTGATTCAGCGTTCCATCATTCTTTTTACCGACCTGCCGCTGCCCGCGCAAACGAAACTGCTGCAACGGCGCAGCCACCGCTCGCAGCAGCAAGGGCTGCAACTGCTCGGCGGCGAAGACTTGATGATCTGAATCCTTTGAAATAGCTAAAAAACACAGAGCGGACGTGTTTTTTATGCCACTTGTACGTCAGTACAATTTTCTTCTTTTCCGGCGTTTTATACGCTCACGCCATCGTAGGTGATAGTCGGTTTTGCATGCCTTCATAAAAGCAACGGCCATCACCTGAAAATCCCCGCCCATCCAACTATATCGGGCAATTTGCAAAAACGCGTTTCAGGAGAAAACAAAATGCCGAACCAAGTCCTTGCTTCTGTTGATTCAGTCAAAGGCCAAGCCTTCGCGCAAGGTTCAAATGGCGAACTCCGCCCCCTCAACGCGGGCGACCCGCTCTACGACGGCGAAACGCTCATTGCCGATCCCGACAGCAAAGTCACGGTAGCGCCCGATGACGGCAGCTCGCCCTATCAGGTCGCTGGCCCAATCCAACTGGCTATGGCAGCAGATATTCCCGCCGATGAAGCCGAAATGGATCCTGAAACCCTTGCCGACATCATCGAGCAATTCCAGCATGGCAACCAACTGCCGCCCACTGAAGCGGGCGGCGGCGGCGGCAGCCGAGGGCACACCCTTGTCGTCTTGGAGCGTATTGTCGAACTGGTCACGCCAGCCGCTGCCGATTTCGATGCCGAACCGCTCATGAACGAAGGGCCTTTCCAAGGGCTTTCGCTTTCAATTTCCAGCAGCGGCGGTAGCGGCGAAGGCGGTGCTGTCACACTGCCCCCCGCTCCCGAGCCCGACCTCTCCGACCGCTACGAGGCCGTGGAGGGCTCCGACACCCGCGTCGGCGGCGGCAGGGCCTTCGGCAGCGTGCTCGACAACGACGGCGCGGCCCCCGGGGCGAC
>JAITVD010000044.1 GCA_031285965.1 Azoarcus sp. | reverse complement strand
ATTGTGAGCATGGTCGCAGTTAATCTGAGCACGGCAACGGTTTCAGTCGTAGTTAATGTGGGCAGAAAACCGTGCTGATTGCGGGCAGAGGTCATTTTAATTGCAAGCAACTACACCTATAGACTGGAATCTGATACGACAGCAGTATGACCAGATGGTCAAGTTCGCCACGGCGCTACGGTTGCGCACAGCGGAAACCGAGGCCATCCTACGACGCTTCACCAAAAAGAATGCGCAACACCCGACTTACAGGGCGCTTACTGAGTTGGGCAAGGCGATCAAGACCATTTTTCTGTGTCGATACCTGCATGACGAAAAACTACGTCGGGAGATCAACGAAGGGCTGAACGTGATTGAACAGTGGAACGGTGCTACGGATTTCGTGTTTTTCGCCCGACGTGGTGAATTGTCGAGCAACCGCCGTGAAGATCACGAAGTCAGCATGCTCGCGCTGCACCTGATCCAGAACTGCATGGTCTACGTCAACACGCTGATGATTCAGCAGGTATTGGCACAACCGCATTGGCAAGGCAGGATGACGCCACGAGACTATGCCGCACTGACGCCATTGATCTGGGAACATGTCAATCCATACGGGAAGTTCGATCTTGACATGAACACTCGGATCGACTTGACAATCTGAAAGAAGTGGCCTCTCGTTGCACGACTGTTGGGTCTAGCCCAGTTCGACGGCTTTCCTTCCTTTTCTGCGCCAAGCATCTTTGCGAAAACATCCGCCTCGCCTACGATGGCATCGCGGGCAGCCTTAAAGCGGGTCTCCAGATTGTTATCAATCATTTTCAATTCCTCCATGCAAATGTAATTAGAACCGCCACTACAGCTATCTATAGTATAAAATACTAATAAAATTTATGCTAAAAAACGTTGTTTTACTTTATTTTTCCATCCCCAATAAGGAGAGCAAAGCAGTTTTGGTGCGCTGCGGCGGAGTTCTGCGCCGCTTTATTTTGTTTTGCCCGGTGCATTTCCATTTCGTGGCAATGAAGCTTCCTATGCGCTTCCCGCGCTGCATCCCATTCAACGGCCAGTGCCGGATGTTCCGCCCGCATTTTTCGTGTCGCCAGTTCCTCGATCCGCGGCCTGAAAAGCCCCATTCCCGTTTCAATCTTCCGCACGATGGCAAGCCTTGAGCGCAGGGCGTATATCCGCGCCCGTCCCTTTGCCTGTCCATCCTCCCATCTTTTTTTTGTCTTGAATACGTTCCACGGCTTCGGCGCGGCGCTCTTTGCGAGTTCTGCCGTCTGGTTCAAGATCAGACTCTCAAGCCTTTCCTCGATGCGCATGACCTGTGCCTGTTTTGCCAGAACATACGATTCGAGGGTATCGCCATAGGTTTGTTCGATAGGCGCGGCCTCAAGCATTCCAGCCTGTTCGCGGGCAAGCCTCTCGGCTTCAGCCAGAAGGGGCTGCTCCCCGCCGCCGCGAGGAAACACCCGCTTTGTGCCATCTCCATGCTCAAAGTCACTATGCCTCATCGTAGCAGCGTCGCGCTGCACCATATCCCGCACGGCTCTCTCCAAAATTTTAGCGGCTAAAATTTTCAGCCGTCGATCAGTTCGACGATAGAAATGTCCTTCGCGGCCACCGTAATTTCCGTGCCGCCGTCCGCCTTGACCCACATGCTGCCCGCCGTTCCCGGCCTGCGCCGGAAATCCAGCGTCCCTTCGCCAACAAACTCTTTCGACTTGACGCTCACGCGCAAGACAGGGCGAAAAGGTTTTTCCGCCTCGCGCGAGCCGTGCGGTTTATCCCGCCCGACCTCTTCCTCCACAGCCACATGGCGCGGAGCCGGTTCCTGCACGGGCAGCACTCCGGGGTTTATCTGGACGAACTCGCGTAGCTGGGCCACTGTCCCGCGCGTCACCTCGTCGGTCTGTGCAAGCCACGCGGCGACCCCCTCCCTGCTTCCGTGCTGAGGGTTGTCGTTGTACGCCTTCACCAGTTCGTTGACGACCGTCACATCGGACACGCGCCCGGTCTCGAACGCATTGGCAATCGGCTCCGGCAGGTTGAGGAGGGTGGAATGCTGCGAGACGAAAGCAGCCGATTTTCCGATGGCCTTGGCCACTTCGCCCTTTTTCATGCCGCTTGCCAAAAGCTCGCCAATGAAAACGGCGGTCTCCATCGGGGTCAGCGCCTCGCGCTGCAAGTTTTCAATAAACTGGTCTACCTTTCCGTAGCACTCGTCAATAATTGCCGGAACCCTGCGAAGGCTTTCCATCTTCTCCGCATCGCCCGCTCTCTCCGCGAGCGAATGCGCAAATTTTGTGGCGCGGAGCCGACGTGCGCCGTGGTTGATGACATACCCACCCTCCTCGCGCCGACGAACGGAGATGGGCGTCTTAACACCATACTTGTAGATCGTCTCGGCCAAGCCAGCGATGCTTTCTTCCGAAAACCCCGGGTTGTCCGCACGGCGCGGCTGGTTCTCGTCCTCGTGGACTTCGCCGTGTGCGAGGAAAAGAATCTGCCGCCCATCGCCGCCTTCCGCCGCAATGCCCTTGGCCGCGTCCAGCAGCCCGGACAAGTCCGCGCCGTCCGGGATCAGACCCTTTTTTTTGGGCGGCAGGATGATCTTTTTTTTAATACCCGTCGTGGTGATGTTCATCAGGTCAACTCCATTGCTTTGAATATGTGGTCTGCCAATGCCCGGACTTCTTTTGAAGCCGTCCGCGCCGCAGATTTCCTTTTTCCGGCCTCATTGCGGACTTCCCATACGGGAAGGTGGTTCCCGAGACCCTCCGCAATGCTGTCCCTCCAGCCGATAGAAACAGGCAGGACATGCTGCGGGAAGGCTGCTTTAAGTTCGTCCATGTGAGCGTCGTGCCTCGGTGTACCAAGCCGCACCATGTTGGGGATCATCCCGAGCCAGCGGACGTGCTTGATCTGGCGGAGGTTGGCGATCACAGTCACCATCCGCTGCATCCCTTGTATCGAGTAGGGTTCCAGCCGAACGGGAGACACAACGTAATCTGCGGCCAGCGCCGCAGCCGTCATCGCAACGCCAAAGAATGGGGGCGTGTCGATCAGGCACAGGTCAAAGAACTCGCCGAGAGACTGGATTACCTCCCCAAGTTTCCGCGCCGCCTCCGGGAACCGCATCTTTTCAAGGTTCACGAGGTCATTGTCGGCCTCGATCAGCGCAAGGCCGTCATGCTCATGTTCGGCGAACCACTTGCGGGCAGAGTTCGCCTTGCCGCCGAAAATTCTCCACGCCGTGTATCCGCTGCGATACGCGCTCAGCGTAAGCGACGCATTGGCCTGTGTGTCAAGGTCTATCACGACCGTCCGCAAGCCCCGTTCATAAGCATCAAAGGCAAGGTTGCAGACAACGAAGGTCTTGCCTTCGCCTCCTTTTTGGATTTCGACGGCGAGTGTTTTCATCTCATTTTTCCTTTGCTTCCCTCTCCCATTTCTTCACGATGAAGGCGCGGAATGGGGGCAGACGCGCTGTCACCCTGACCAGTTTTGAAGAATCTTCCGAGGCTTCCCACACTCGCGAAACCGCCTGTGAGACTGCGCCGGGGGTTATCCCAAACCGATCTACGAACAACTTCTGCGGCAGCCCTTCTACCAGCACTCCTCGTGCAATTTCGATTGTCTGCGGGGTGCATCCTAAGCGTGAAACCGCCGAGTCGAACTTTTCTTCCGACAGTCTTTTTTTCATTGCTGGAGTTCATTTTCCGTTGCCTTGTTATTGCATGTGACAGTTACCGCTGCCTTCCTTTGCTTCCACCTTCTGCGGGTGGTATAAATTTGCCGCCCGATCAGCCTTGTTCGGGTACGGCTTGCCTTTACCGGGGCGAGCCACGCCCCGGAGAAATCCGGGGCGTCCTTTTTTTAGCCGCTAAAATTTCCGGAGCCGAACGGCAAATTTACACACGAGACCTAAAGTTTATTTTTAAATTTAAAGAAAGTCAAAATTTCATTTGTTATTTTTATAAACTTTAATCTATATTTAATAAAATACGACCTCACCATGAACACTCGTCTCGACCTGCCTTGATCACGAAATGGCGGCTGGTGACACGAGTGTTGGGTTTATCCCTTCTAGGCAAAATTTCCCCATGCTGTGAGCGGGTTTGGGGAGGGGGAGCCGCCGAAGGCGGGGGAGGGGCGTAGCCCCTCCACAGGGGGGTCGACTGCGCGAGCGTAGCGAGGACAGGGGGGGCGCAGCCCCCCGCGCTGGGGGGGCACAAGAAAGGCCCCCTTTGGGGGCGTGTTTTTGGGGGGCTGCCGGGTCGCCGCCGGAGGCGGCGGGTGGGTTTGAGCCGGCGGGGGGCGTAGCCCCCCAAGAGGCGGCGGCAATTTCGTCAGATTGCGGCTAAGGCTTCCTCAGCACGTTAAAACGTTAAATAAGGTTTGTTAAAACGCGCGCGCGTGTTAACGGCAAAAAATCGTGTGTAACTTTATGAAAAACAACAAAAAGTTATCCACAGCCCTCCCCGATAGCCGGGAACGACCCTCCCCGATAGCCGGAGAAAACCTCCCCGATAGCCGGAGAAAACCTCCCCGATAGCCGGAATTGTTTTTGTGGTATTTTTGCCTGTGGATAACTTGTTTTATGTGTTGCGCGTGACAATTTCGCGCCGTTATTGATGCTTGCGGTATTTTGTATTTATTTTGCATAAACAAAGCGCCTCCGATAGCCGGAGGAACCTCCCCGATAGCCGGAGGAACCTCCCCGATAGCCGGAGGAACCTCCCCGATAGCCGGAGAAAACCTCCCCGATAGCCGGAATGCTGTGGATAACTTTGCCTATTTTTTAGGCAATTCATTCATCATAAATTCTGCTCGTGTTACGGTTTGTGCTTCTCAAGCCCCTCGAACCAAGCAGTTTCTTCCAAGTTTTGGAGGAGCCGTTTGGAGAGGCTGCCGGAATCGCGAGTGTAGAAAACAACGGAATCAGGCTTTGTAGAGGTGTCAAGCGCAAGGCGGTAATCCGGGATCGCGTCATCCTTGATGATTCTGCGTATGTCCTCGCGGAATCTATAGCGTTCCCCCTTGATGCCAATTTTGTGGGCCAGCGCGTCGATGTTGATCTTCCACATTGCTTGGTTGCCGCAATGCTTCCGCGCAATCTCGTAGATTCGCCTTGAAATCGCGCTGGTCAGCCTGAAATAGGCGTTGTCAAGCGTCAGCACCTTGCAGTTCATGAGGCCGTCATAGAGCCAGTCGGAGAGCTTTACCTGAAAGGAGGTGACGCTCCAGACTTGTTTCTCGGTGGTTTTTCCTCGTGCGTCCTCGACCTCCACGGTGCGTGTTTTTTTGGATTTGATGTGGAAGTTCTCAATCAGGCTGAACGGCGTTGTCTGCCGTTCATTTCCGTCCTTGATCGTTCGGGCGATGGATGTCCCGTACAGCCGCATCAACATGTCAAAAATACGCTCGTAAGATGCCCGCCCGTTGCCGCGCGCCGTCTTCAGCAAAAAATCCGTCGTGGTGACCTCCACGATGGGCGACACCTTCTTGCCTCTGTTCCGCGCCTCGATGATCTGCGAACCCGCGTAGAGCAGCAGGTCTTTGTCAAAAATCGTCGCGCATCCAAGGGCGTTAGGGACGATCTTTACGTAAGTGTTGCCGTTCTCGTATTCCCGTATGGAAGTGTCCGGGTTCTTCGAGATTGAAAAAATCGGAACCTCCATCGAGGCGATGTCGTCCTTGACTGGCCAGTTTGGAATGTTGCAGAGGAAAAGATCGCCTTGGAAAGGCTCTACCCTGCCTTTGCCCTTGTCCTGTTTAATGTCCGTCTGCTCCATTTCAATCCTCCCTTTCCTGCCGCGCCGCCCGCATGTCGATGCGTTCCTGCTCTTCCAGATAAATCCCCTCAAGTCCGGCGATGTGCTTAGTCAGCGCCTCTCGGTAATAGTACGACTTCGGACGGTTGGTGCGCTTGGCCAGCGAGACAAACCGATCTTCGATGCTTTTTGGCACACGGAAATGGGCCAGAATCATCTTCTGCGCTTTCTTTGGCATGGTTTCATCCTTCATGAAATCTAAAAATGTAGTACACATTATCACTTTTTGTGAAAGTACGTTGCGGTAGAATCTAGCCACAATTTTTGTCTCCCGAATGGAATTGGGTTTGGCTTCCGTTTATTCTGTTTTCATCCACAACATGAAGCGGCTCATGGAACTGCACAGATTCAGTTCCCTTGAACTGTCTCGGCGAAGCGGCGTTGCGAATACGCGACTGTCTGCAATGCTTCGTCATTACGAAAATCCAACGCTGGAAACGATGGAGAGGATTTCCGCCGCCTTGGGCGTATCCTTCGTGGATATGTTCAGTTACCCTGACCGTATAAAAAATGCGCACGATAAGTTGCCAATAGGTTATGATCGCGTCAATGATGTCGTTCTTACTTCGTTCCGCGCTTTTCAGGTGCGCCAATGGGGGATTGAGGCAGAGGAAACGCTAAAAAAGGCAGGATTTTTGTTCTGACAATCGCGCCGCGCACCATAGCGTGACGTGCTGCTGCTGAGAACTGAAAATTTTAGCCGCTAAAATTTTTTGCGATTTCCTTAAAAAATGTTGCACTTTTGTTTTTAAACGCTATACTTGCTTTTAATTGCAAATTATCTGAAGCCATGTATGCAGCCCCCCCCCCAAGATTCCATTGTCATAGACCAGCCGTCTAACAAAGTCCATGCGCGGACGATTGAAAAGCTGAAACGTGACCTTGGGCATGTTTTTTTGGGTGCGCTGGATGACCCAAAAACAATCGAGATACTGCTGAACGCGGATGGGGTGCTCTGGCAGGAACGGCTAGGCGAGGGGATGAAGGTCATTGGGCAAATGAGGGCAGCACAGGCTCGCGCCGTGATCGAGACGGTGGCCGGATTCCACAACTATGTAGTTACCGCTGACCGCCCCCTGTGCGAGGCAGAGTTCCCTATCGACGGCTCCCGCTTTGCGGGCCAGCTTCCGCCCGTCGTGTCTTCGCCCACCTTTGCCATCCGCAAAAAAGCCAGCGCCGTGTTTACGCTCGATGAGTACGTCGCGGACGGCATCATGACGGCAGAACAAAAAGATGCCATCGCAAAAGCGGTGGCCGCGCACCGCAATATCCTAGTCATTGGCGGGACTGGCTCCGGCAAGACGACCATGACAAACGCCGTCATCCTCCAAATGGTCGACTGCAATCCCGTCGAGCGGATGATCCTCATCGAGGACACAGCGGAAATACAGTGCAAGGCGCGGAACTTCGTCCAGTTCCACACCACGCTGAGTGTGGACATGACAATGCTGCTCCGCACCAGCCTGCGGATGCGGCCTGACCGGATTCTGGTCGGCGAAGTCCGGGGAAAGGAAGCCCTTGACCTCATCATGGCGTGGAACACTGGCCATGAGGGCGGGGTAGCGACCATCCACGCAAACAACGCGATTGCCGCCCTCGGAAGGCTCAAGACGCTGGTCAGCATGCACCGCGACGCCCCGGCGGATATTGAGCCGCTGATAGCCGAAGCCGTGCACGTTGTTGTCCATATCACAAAGACAGAAAAAACGCCGGGCTGCCCGAAAGGACGCCGCGTCGCCGAAATCATCACCGTTCAGGGCTACGAGAACGGAGCCTACTCAATCGCGCAAATCCACTAGGCATATCAGGGAAACCGCCATGACATCCGTCGGAAAATTATCTTCTATCCATCTCTTATTTTTGCTTCTCGCGCTGCTGGCACTGTTGCCGGACACGGCTTGCGCCTCTGCGGGCGGGGGAGGGGGGCTGCCCTACGAGTCGTGGCTGGGGCAGTTGCGTAACTCGGTCACGGGTCCCGTCGCATTCACCATCAGCATCGTCGCCATTATCACAACGGGCGGGACGCTGATTTTCGGGGGCGACCTGAATGGCTTCTTCCGCACCCTCATTTTTATTGTTCTCGTTATGGCGCTTGTCATTGCCGCCAACAACATCATGTCCAGCTTCTTCGGCCACGGCGCGGCGCTGACAGGCGAAGGAACGTGGGCTGCGTCCCAAGCCGCCGGAGGAGCCGCACGGTAATGGCTCTGCGCAGCGTACCTATCCACCGCGCCGGAAACCGCGCCGTCCTTTTCATGGGGGGCGACCGCGAATGGGTGATGATGTCCGGGGTGCTGTCCGCCTCGCTGATTTTCACCGCATTCACTTGGTACGCGCTGATTTACGGGCTGGCTCTCTGGTTCTTCGCGCTCTGCGTCTTGCGCATCATGGCGAAATCAGACCCGAGACTCATAAAAGTATATGCCCGCAGCTTGCGCTACCACGGCGCGGCGGTCGCCGACCCCGCCACGGGAAAGCCCATCAGCGGCTATTTTCCCCCACGGTCGACGCCGTGGAGGGAAAACACCCCATTTCAGGTAGGGGGCTACAAATGACCATGTTCATTTCCCTTCTGCTGGCAGCCAGCGGCGCGGCGCTCCTCGTGGCGCTTTTTGGGCGGCTCCGCGTGGCGGGTCAGGCCGCGCAGATCAGGCAGCACCGCAAAAAATGGATGGGCCTTGCCGACCTGCTCGCCTACGCTGCCGAGGTTGCCCCCGGCGTGGTCGTATGCAAGTCCGGGGCGCTGCTCGCGGCCTATATGTACAAAGGCACGGACACGGCCAGTTGCTCGGAACACGAGCGCGAGCAAATTGTGATGAACATCAATCGCGCCCTCCAGCCGCTCGGCTCCGGCTGGATGGTGCATGTAGACGCGGTGCGCCGCGAAGCGCCGGGATACATGCCCCGCGAAGCGTCGCATTTCCCGGACGTGGTTTCGCAAGCCATCGACGAGGAGCGCCGCCAGTTCTTCAATGAGCGGGGAGCCACCTACGACGGTTATTTCGTCATCACGGTCACATGGTTTCCCCCCCTGCTGGTTCAGAAAAAATTCGTCGAACTCATGTTCGATGATGACCGCCCCGCACAGAACAGCAAGGCAGCCACGCGCGCCCTGCTGGAGAAGTTCGAGCAGGAGCTAAACGGCATCGAATCCCGGCTCTCGCTCGCCGTCGACCTCCATCGGCTCCGTGACCATGCGGAAATGCAGGAGGACGGCAGCCAGATCGTTCGGGACGACCTGCTGGGCTGGCTTCAGTACTGCATCACTGGCAGCTATGTCCCCGTCCAGCTTCCGGCGAACCCGATGTACTTGGATTGCGTCCTCGGCGGGCAAGAGATGTGGGGCGGCATCGTCCCGAAGATTGGCGGCAAATACGTCCAGATCGTCGCCGTCGAAGGCTTTCCGCTGCAAAGCACTCCCGGGATGCTCGCCGCCTTGGCGGAGCAAGCCTGCACTTACCGCTGGTCGAGCCGGTTCATTTTCATGGACACGCATGAAGCGGTCGAGCACTTGGACAAATTCCGCAAGAAGTGGAAGCAAAAAATACGCAGCTTCATCTCACAGGTTTTCAATACCCAAAGCGGCTCCGTTGACCAAGATGCCGTAGACATGACGGCAGACGCTGAGCAAGCGATGGGCGAGGTCAGCAGCGGCATGGTGGGGCTAGGCTACTACACAAGTGTGGTCGTGCTGATGGACGAGGATCGCGCCAAGGCAGAACAGGCTGCCGTCCAGTTGCAGAAAGTCATCAGCCGACTTGGCTTTGTGGCAAGGATAGAGACCATCAATACGATGGATGCCTTCTTTGGCAGCCTTCCCGGCCACGCCATTGAAAATATCCGCCGCCCGCTGATTCATACGCTCAATCTGGCCGACCTGCTGCCCACGTCGACCATTTGGACGGGCGAGCAAGCCGCGCCATGCCCTTTCTATGGGCCGGACAGCCCGCCCCTCATGCAAGTTGTGACGCATGGTGCAACGCCGTTCTGGCTGAACCTGCATGTCCGCGATTTGGGACACACGTTGGTTTTCGGGCCTCCCGGCGCAGGGAAGTCGACGCTTCTGGCGACATTCATAGCGCAGCTTCTTCGCTACAAAAACATGACGATTTATGCGTTTGACAAAGGCCATTCGGCCTACGCGATCACAAAGGCATGTGGCGGACGCCATTTTTCCATTGCTGGCGACGACGAAACGCTGGCCTTTTCGCCCATGCAATTTCTTGAGACCCCATCAGACAGGTCATGGGCGATGGAATGGATTGACAACATCCTTGCCATGAACGACCTGACGACAACGCCAGAACAGCGCGTGCTCATCGCGGAGGCCATATTAAGCATGAAAGAGACCGGGGCGAAAACGATTTCCGAGTTCCACACGGCGGTTCAGGACACGGAGATTCGCGCCGCGCTGAAGCCCTATACCGTGGAAGGCATGATGGGGCATCTGCTTGATGCCCCCGAGGACGGGCTGGCGCTCACCAAGCTCATGTGCTTCGAGGTCGAGGACTTGATGAACCTCGGCGACAAGTACGCCATCCCGGTCTTGCTATACCTGTTCCGCAGAATCGAGCGGTCTCTGACTGGCCAGCCGACCGCCATCATCTTGGACGAGGCATGGCTGATGCTCCAGCATCCCGTTTTCCGGGAAAAGATACGCGAATGGCTGAAGGTGCTGCGCAAGGCGAACTGCATCGTCATCCTCGCGACGCAATCCCTTTCCGACGCCGCCCGCTCGGGGATCGTCGATGTCCTGATCGAGACGACGGCCACGAAGATTTTCCTGCCCAACCTCGAAGCCCTCAACGAAGACACGAGCGAGTTCTACCGCCGATTCGGGCTGAACACGAAACAGATTGACATCATCGCCCGCGCCCAGCCAAAGCGTGACTACTACGTCATCAGCGAGCGCGGCAGGCGGCTATTCAACCTTGCGCTTGGCCCGCTCGCGCTCGCCTTCGTCGGGGTTTCCGACAAGGACACCCTCACGCTCATCAAGCAGCTTGAGGCCAAGCACGGCGAGCAATGGGTCAATGAATGGCTGGCGTTCAACCGCGTCCGCCTGTCCGATTACGCAGACGTTCCCCTCTATCTGGAGGCCGCGTGACCATGCACCCCATCCTTCAGCAGCTTTTCAAGAAAAAGCAGCCCGTTGCCGCCATTCCGCTCGGGGATAAAAACCCGTTTCTCAACGCCCGACGCAAATGGAACGAACATGTAGGTGACGTGCTGGCCGCGAAGCAGACATGGCAGATCATCGGCCTGTTCTCGCTCTGCATCGCGCTTGCCGCCGTCGGCGGCATCATCCACATCGGCCAGCAAAACAAGTTCGTCCCCTACGTCGTGGAGACCGACACGATTGGGCAGTACCGCGCCGCAGGTATCCTTCAGGCGACGACGGCGCTAGACCCGCGCATCATCAGGTCGACCGTGAGCAAATTCATCCATCAGGCCCGTGTCGTAACGCCGGACATGGCGCTCCAGCGCAAGGCCGTTCTGGACGTATACGGCCATCTGCACCCGAATGACCCGGCGCAGCCAAAGATGTCCGAGTTCTACCGCGAAGACGGCGTGACGAACCCGTTCAAGCGGTCTGCCAACGAAATGGTGGACATCGACATCAAGTCCGTCTTGCAGCAGACAAAGGACACATGGCAAGCCGAATGGCAAGAGACCGTGCGAGACCGCAAGGGCGTCCCCGCAGCCGCGCCCATTGCCATGAGGGCGCTGGTCACGGTCAAGGTGGTTCCCCCGACAAGTTCGACGACGGAAGCCCAGATGCAGAAGAACCCGTTCGGTATTTTTGTGGAGGACTTCAGTTGGACGCGCCTCAATTAAGGATTCATGCCATGAAAAAATCAATGCTGTCTTTTGCGCTCGCGCTCGCCATGCCCCTCGTCGCGCTGGCGAACCCCGCAGAGGATAAATACTTTGCGAACACGCCCAACCCCGAGTTGACGGAAGGGGAAAAAGCCGCCCTCAAAATTGGCAACAAGTTCAGGGCGGGCAGGACTGTTTCGGTAATGAAGCCGCTCCAAGGCCAGTTTGGCGCGGTCACTTTTGTTTATGGCGTCGCGCAGCCCAGCATCGTATGCGCCGTTTTTCAAATTTGTGATATTGCCCTCCAGAGCGGTGAGCAAATACTGAACGTACATGCGGGCGACAATGAAAGATGGACGATAGAACCCGGCTATTCCGGGACGGGCGCGACGGAAAGGCAGCACGTCATCATCAAGCCGAAGGACGTGGACTTGACCACCAACCTCATCATCAACACGGATCGGCGCACCTACTACATCCGGCTCCGCAGCCACAAGACGGACTACATCGCCCATATCGACTTCACCTATCCCGACGAACAGCAAGCCAAGTGGAATGCGCGGAAAGAATACGAAACACAACGCCGCGCCGCATGGACGACGCCTCGGGGCGAATATCTTGGCGACCTCAAGTTCGACTACGCCATCGACGGGAACACCCGATGGACGCCCGTCCGGGTATTCAGCGACGGGAAAAAGACCATCATCGAAATGCCTTCCGACCTGTCGCAGACGGATGCCCCCGCGCTGCTTGTGCTGCGCAAGAAAGGCGGCATGTTCACCAGAGAGGATGCCATGCTCGTCAACTACCGCGTCCAAGGCAACCGCTACATCGTCGATTCCGTCCCCGAGCAGATGATCCTGATTTCCGGCGTAGGCAGCGGGCAGGAGCGCGTGACGATCACCAAAAAAGCCGCGAGAGGATGAGCGATGAAAATTTTAGCCGCTAAAATTTGCTTGCCCGCCGCGCTGTCTTTCATGGCGCTGGCAGGGTGCGCAACCTCCCAGTACGGCAATTACCTTGCCGGAGACTCGTCAGAACAGGAAATTGCGGCGGATGCCGTCAAGGCGCTCTCCGCAACCTATCCCCCCGGAAAGCATCGGCTGGCCTTCATGCAGCCAACGGAGGATGTCTTTGGAAAAGCTCTCATCGACGGGCTGCGCGGCGCGGGCTATGCCGTCGATGCCGCCGCGCCGCCCCCAGATGGCAGCGTGGGGACGCTCCCCGCCGGGGCGGAAACCATTGGGTACAAGCTCGATGAGGCTGCCGCCGGAGTAGTGCGCCTGACCTTGGATGTCGGCAAGCAGTCAATCACGCGGGCGTATTTTTCGGAAGCAGGAAAATACGCCCCCGCCGGAAGCTGGACGCGCAAGGAGTAGCGCCATGAAAGACGACCCGATGTCCCCGTCTGCTTCCCCGTCCTCGGCGGCTTCGTCGCTGTTCGGCGGCAAGCGGGCAAACAAAATTCCGGTGTATATCGGCGGGGCGGTCGTCGCGCTTTTTTGCGCGGTCATGGCGACAGTCGCCGTCGGCAGGACGGAAATGGCAAAGCAGGTCAGCGAAGAAAACAAGGCGCAGCCAGCGGGCGATTCCGCCAGCATCGTTCAGGACATTGTTGGCGGGTACGGTGCTGGCTTGGTGTCCCCGCAGCTTCCAGAACTCCAAGTCGCCCGCCTCGATGACCCGCCGCTCCCTAGCGGCGAAAGAGGGAAGGGCGAAGCAGACGATTTGCCTGACGCGCCCACCACTGCGAGAAGGGATGCCGCGCCCGCCGCTGACCCGCAGCTTGCCGACATGGAAAGGGCAAGGATGGAGGCCGTCCAGCAAGCGGCGGCTTCTGGGACAAGCGTACAGGGCGCGGGCGGCGGGCGGACTGGAGGCGGCGGAGGCAGTTCCGTGCAGGGCTTTTCAACGTATTCCCACTCTTCATCCCGGCCAAGCGCGTCCGCCCAAATCAACGAGCGCATCAAGATTGCAAAAGACATCAAAGACACGCTTTTCTCGGACGGCGCAGGTGGGGCAGGGGGCGTCCTGCTTGCCGACGCGGGGATGGCACAGCAGGGAGGCTACGGCCAGTTCGACGCGCCCTCCCGTGAAGACCGCTGGCGCAATCCCGCCCGGCTCGAAAGCCCCCGCACACCGTTTGAGTTGAGAACAGGATCAGTCATCCCTGCCGTGATGATCTCCGGCATCAACTCAGACCTTCCCGGCCCCATCATCGCGCAGGTCAGCCAGTCCATATACGACACGGCCACTGGCGAGCAATTGCTGATACCGCAAGGCTCGCGCCTGTTCGGCGCATACGACAGCAACGTGATCTTTGGGCAGTCCCGCGTACTGTTTGCTTGGCAGCGGATCGTTTTTCCGGACGGTAAAGCCTATGACCTTGGCGCGATGCCCGGAACGGACGGCGCGGGCTATGCGGGCGCTGCGGACAAGGTCGACCACCATTATCTGCGCACATTTGGCTCGGCGCTGCTGATGAGCCTCGTCACGGCGGGCGTCGAACTGAGCCAAGACCGCACACAGGGCTTCGGCGAGCGCCAGTCCGCCAGTTCCGCCATGTCTGAATCGCTCGGGCAGCAACTCGGCCAAGTGACGGCGCAAATGGTCTCCAAAAACATGAACGTCAGCCCAACGATTGAAATCCGGCCCGGCTTCGTTTTCAACGTCGTGGTCACGAAGGACTTGACGCTGCCCCATGCCTATCAACCCGCCTCAAGCGCCGAAACCGGGCTTGAGATTTCACACAACCAACCATAACGCCATAGAGGAACTTATGAAACACATTCTTTTTGCCGCCGCCGCCATGACTGCCCTTGCCGGGTGCGCGACCAGACAGGCCGACATTGTGAGCAGCACAAGCCATTCGCTCGGACTGGAACCCACCGAATTCACGATTTCAAACCAGCAGAAAAGTGGCATGACAACCCGCTACACGGCCACTACAAACGATGGGGTTCGCTATTCCTGCTATGTCTCGTATGTCCCTCCTTGGGCAGGCGGCTCCTCTTCTGATGCCATGTGCAACGAAATGCAATCGCCGGGGAAAAAGGGGAAAACCGCCAAAGGCAAAAAAGACCCCTCCTGCAACGAACTGCTGCGCCAAGCGGGCAAGTGCAAGTAAACAGGTGAGCCATGAAAATTTTAGCCGCTAAAAAAATCGCCCTTGCGCTGGCTCTTACGGGCATGGCCACGGGCGGCCACACGCAAATCATCACCTCTGACCCGACCAATCTGGTGCCGAACCTCATGACGTGGTCAGAGAGCATGATGCAGACCATCGAGCAGGTCGAATCTCGTGTCTTGCAGCTTCAGCAGTACGAAAACATGATTAAGAACACGGTAGCCCCCGTCACGCAGATTTGGAGCCGCGTCCAGTACACGGTCGACAAATTGCAGTCCTTGAATTCCCGCCTCCAGCAGTTCAGAAACCAGATGAACAACATGAACAGCTACATGGATCGGTACAGGGACATCAACTTCTACCGGAACAACAACGGCTGCTTCTCCAAAGACCAAATCTGCACGCTCGCGGATTTAAGGAAACTTCGGGATCAGATCAGTTTCGCCTCGGAGAACGTCAAGAAAGCCAACGACGACCTGTTCAAGTCGCTGGTCGAGGACGCGGAGATGATCGAAGATGACGGGCGCGAACTGGATCGCCTACAGAGAGAGGCTTCCAAGGATTCCGGGCAGATGCAGGCGCTAGTGCGCGGCAACATGCTGGCCGCGAACATGGCGCACCAGATACTCCAAATGCGCCGCCAGCAGACCCAGATGCTGGATCAGCTTGTGACGCGAGCACAGGCTGATGCTGATAGGCAAGCTGCACGTGATGCAGCTTATTACAGATTACACGATGTGCCAGACGACGAACCGTCTAACCCAATAGAGTGGCATGTTTTCCAAACAAGGAGAATTCCATGAAAAAATGTTTTATTAAATTAAGCTCTCTTGCAATAGCGAGCCTTTTTCTTGCGGGCTGCAATAACGCTTCTGAGCCAGAAATTAATAAAGAAAACTGTACAAACAAGGAATTTATTTCAAGCATAACCCCTCAAGAAAAGCAGATTCTATTCAAGAAAAATTGCTACAAAATCATATTAGAATCTCTACACGATGTACCACCAGACGAACCGTCTAATCCAATAAGTTGGAGTGTTTCTAAATGAAACTATTTCTGAAAAGTTTTTACATAATAAAAAAGTTATTTGCATCTAATGTAATGCTTATTGTTTTAGCAATAAGCTTACTATCTTTTTCAGAGCAAGCCTCCGCTGAGCTTAAGGGTAATGGTATTTTTGATGGTGTACTTCACAAATACCAAACCGCCGCTCATTCTTGGCTTTCAATCATTATTTCTGCTGCCAGTTATCTATTTTGGGCGCTCGCAGCCATATCAATGACATGGACTTTTGGGATGCTGCTGCTACGCAGAGCCGACATACAGGAGTTTTTTGCGGAGCTTATAAAATTTATTGTTTTTACAGGTTTTTTTTGGTGGTTATTGATAAATTCTGAAACGATTGGAGCAACGATACTCGAATCGCTTCAGCGGCTTGGAGGGTTAGCGGGCGGAACAGGAGCCGGTGTAACTCCTAGTTCAATAATGGACTTAGGGTTTACTTTATTCAAAAAAACGTGCGAAAATACTAGCGGATGGTCGCCGATTGATAGTGCTGTTTCAGTAATTTTATCTTTAATTTGCCTTCTTATTATTACACTTATTGCATTTAATATGCTTGAACTCATGATTTCTGCTTGGTTCATGGCATATGCTGGGGTGTTTTTTCTTGGATTTGGTGGTAGTAAATGGACATCAGACATAGCTATTAATTACTATAAAAGCCTCCTTGGATTAGGTGCACAGATACTTGCTATGGTATTACTCATAGGGATTGGGACAACTTTTATAAAAGAACAGGCCAATTCAATTGAAAGTTATACGAACTATTTTGAACTCGGTGTAATGGTTGTTTCGGTACTTATCATGTACCTCTTATCAAACAAAATCCCCCCGATGCTCGCAGGTATCATCAGCGGAGCCTCAACAGGAGCCGTCGGGCAGCATTCAATGGGGCAGATGCTCGCAGCGGCATCAATGGCTGTAAGCGGAGCGGCTATGGCCGTCAGTGCAGTAGCGGGCGGCGCAGCCGGGGTCGCCGGGGCAGGGTCGGCGCTCAAAGCCGCCTTTGAAAAAGCCACCGGAGGGGACGGAGGAGATTCCGGCGCTGATTCGGGCGGCGGCATGGACGGCATGGATGGCGGCAAATCCGGCGGCTCAAGCAGCGAGGACAGCAACGCCTTTGCAAAAGCAAACGGCGATGGCGGCAGCAGTTGGGGAAGCTCATCGCAATCCTCCGGCAGTTCGGGCAGCGGCGGCGGCAGCCAAGCCGCCAACGACGGCGGCACTGGCGGCGGAACGTCGGCGGGCGCTAGCGGCGGGGGAAGCTCAGGCGGCAGCGGCGAAAGCGGAGAGCCATCCGCCTCTGGCCAAGCATCTTCTGGCGGCATGGGAAGCAAAGCCGCAAGGCTTGCAGGGACAGCACCGACCGCCGCAAAAATATTGGCCAGCAACACAGGCGGCGCGATAGCCGACTGGGCAAAAGGAAAAGTCGCCAACTCTGCTGGCGGGCGTCTCGCCGCCCGCATCCGCAGCGGCGGCGATTCCCCTTCAAGCCAGCAAGCGAATCAGGCCCAGTCTGCCAACGCGGGCAACCTGAGACGGGACAGTTTTTCCAGGAACGCCCTGACCGCTGAACAGTGGGAGGAGGCGAAAGACTTCATCACCGGGAGCAAAAAAGCATGAAAATTTTAGCCGCTAAAAAAATCGCCCTCACACTCGCCGCCGCAAGTATGGCGCTTAGCGTCGTCTCCCCTGCGGCACAGGCCCAGTGCAACTGGGCAAACGGGTCAGGCTGCGCCGACAAAAACTTGGAAAGCTGCGCCCAAGGCAATCAGGCTTCCTGCGACGCCTACGGCGCACAGCACGGCATCGAACTCATGAAGCCAGACATGGCAGCCGCTCAAGCCGCCATGTCTGGCCATGCGGCACAGCAGCCCGTTGCCGCGCCAAGCGGGGAACAAGCAAGCCTGATATTGAACTCCGAAAGATTTGCCGCCAAGAAGATAGAGCAACAGAAGAAGGGCACCGACGACAGCAACGATGCAGGCTCAAAAGAAGACAGCCCGTGCGGGATGGTTCTCTGCATGGCCTCTGGCGGGCTGAGTTCGCCAAGCGGGTGCAGAAAGTCCATCAACGCCTTCTTCAAGATCAGAAGGGAAAGGCACGGCCACTTTTCCCCGTCCCGCACGGCAAACGCGCGGCGAGACAGGCTGAACCAGTGCGGCGGCGCGGAAAAATCCCAGAAGGACTTCATCGTCAGCCAATGGGGGCATCTGTACAGCAGCCCGTTCTCGTTCTATTGACCGCCCGCCATGCTGCCCGCCGTCATCCTAGACATGCCCCCGCAGACGCAAGAGCGCGTCGTCTGCTCCATCATGGCGTCCGTCAAGTATCAAATCCCGGCCAACATCATGCTGGCCGTGGCAGAGAAAGAGGGCGGCAAGCCGGGGCAGCGCGTCGCCAACAAGAACGGCACCCACGATGTCGGCGCGATGCAGTTCAATACAGCTTACCTGCGCACACTGCATGAAAAATATGGCATCACTTCCAGCGACGTGGCCGCTGCCGGATGCTACCCCTACGAACTTGCGGCATGGCGAATTGGAAAGCACATCCGCCATGACAAGGGCGACATTTGGACAAAAGCCTCAAATTACCACTCGCGGACGCCAAGATATAACGCGATATACCGTGAGGACTTGATGCGCCGCGCCTCAAAATGGGCGAACTGGCTCGATAAATACTTCGTGACAGTCGACCAGAAAGGAAAGAGGTCAGTCCCGTCAGCACCAGTTGCCCACCTGAAACCCGCCAAACAGGGCAAACCGTAAAGGAATAATCATGGCAACCCTAGACACCAAAACTCTCGCAGCAACTGAACACGCCAGCAACATATACAAAACATCCCCAGGCCACATCGTGGATGCCTTGGCAGCATGGTTGGATGACCGCTATCCAATCAATATGGCTTTCAACGAAAAAATGATTAAAGAAATTGAAACCGAAACGAGTAAAGAGAACCCAATCTTGATGAATCCATTGACAAATAAAATAGCAACAGAAAAAGATTGGCGCTTCAGCACTAAAATATATGATGTTGATTTCAACAAGATTGAATGGATAGCGGTTCAAACTGACAAAACTTCTAAAAAATTTGTAAAAACCCAGTTCAAGCCATCTTATGCCAATGATGAAATCAAAGCATTTTACATAGCAACCAAAAACTATTTAATTAAGGCAGCGTTAAATGAGGCAAGTGCCTTATCAAAAGAAACCGAAAATATGATGGAAAAACAAGAAGAAAAGCTCGCATCCCTCATGAAAAATAAGCCTTCCATGTTTTTCTCAAACCCCTTTGCCAAACGGGCATGGAAAAAAGAGGTCGACGGATACCGCAAACTGATTGCCGACGGGAAAATTATTCTTAAAAAGGATAGGGAGTTAATGAGAGACAGGCCGAGGCTCGCCGAACTCCTAGCCGAGGAGAAGATGCGCCGTGCCGTCCCAACACTCTCCTCCAGATACTACAAGATGAGAGAAGAAGAGCGCACCCAAAAACTCATCCAGCAAAACATGCAGAAGACACAGCATAAAAAGGAACGCGCACATGGCCTCTCCCGATAATTTTAGCCGCTAAAATTTTCCTGCCCTTCCAACGCGAGGAGAAAACGCGATGAGCACACACGACGACGTTCTGCAACAGAAACTAAACGACGCAGCCATCCCCGGCGCGGTCATTGAGTTCGACCCTGACGAAGCCGAGCGGGCAGGGGCATTTCACGATGACGCGCTTACGGAACTCGAAGCCTTCACCAGTTCCATTGACATACCAGACAATCTCCCTCCAGTCGCCTTCCTGCGGGAAGGGGACATCGACCCTGAAACATGCCCGCTTCCAACCCGCACAACGCGCAGACGCGAAAAAAAAGAGTAAAGCGCCATGATTTCCCGCGAACTCGCCGAAGAGATCACCGACCGCTTTCTTTTGGTGTATCCCGCCCCGCGCCGCGAACTGTTATTCAGGTACGGGGCAAACATGAATGAGCTATACGGCTCAAGGGATCAGGAATTTTCGGCCAGCATAAAAGGCGGCTTTAGCGCGGGATTGTTTGTTTTCCGTGGCAAGCCATATCAAGGCTGTCTGGATATATCGCTCTCCAATATCGCAGACACCCACGATTTGTTGCAGACCCTGCGACACGAAGTGATTGGTCACTATGGCCTAAACACCTTCGAGCGCCATGAAAAACAAGCAATCATTGATGCCATTCAAACGACGCGCCATCAGCAAGGCATATCCCGGTTATGGGATGAAGCAGAGCATCTGTACCCAGACCTGCCCGCCCATGAGCAAGCCGAAGAGGTCTTCGGGATAGCATGTGAGGATGTCCATTGGACAGACCACATGGGGAATGACCAGATACACAGGAATGGAATCCGCTCGTTTATGGAAACCTGCATCGAGCGAACCCGCCCCATGCAGGCGCGAGACCTGCGCAACCTCGTGCTCATGGTCGCGCAGGGCATCCATGACCAGACCCGAAAACTACAAAATTTCCAGCAAAAAACACAGTTCCGGGTCGAGGACGATCTGTCCGAACCCGAGGCTTTCCACAATCGGCTCTCCGAAAAGCTAACCGCGCAACTCAAGGCGGGGAACGCGCCTTGGCAGCGCCCCAGCCCCGCGCTGCCCGTCAATCCCGTCAGCGGGAAACGCTACAAGGGTGCAAACGGATTGGCTCTCATGGCCGAAGAACGCGACGACCCCCGATGGCTCACGCGCCAGCAAGCCCTCGATGCCGGGGCGCAGGTGCGGAGCGGGGAAGAAGGCAAAACGCTCACTTACTGGAAATTCGCCGACGAATCCGGGGAAAAGCTCGAACGCCCCAAAATGTTTCAAGGCGTCGTCTTTAACGCCGAACAGGTTGACGGTCTTCCCCCGCTGAAAAAACAAGCCCAGCCGGATGCCGCCCATGCACAAAGCATTCTTTTGCATTCCGGTGCGGCAACGCACGTCGGCTCGCAGAACCGTTCGTTCTACTCGCCCCATACCGATCAAATCTCGATGCAGCCGCTTAACCATCATGGTTCAGCCAATGAATATGCCGCTTCGGCCCTGCACGAATTGGCGCATTGGACGGGGCATCCATCCCGGCTTGCCAGATTCGACCAATTGACCCCCTTCGGAAGCGACAGCTACGCCCGCGAAGAACTGCGCACCGTAATCGCTTCGATGATCCTCGGTGACACGCTTGGTGTTGGCCACTATCCCGCATCTCATGCAGGGCTGGCGGGGCAATGGGCCAAGGCGCTCGAAAATGACCCCGCCGAAATTTGCCGCGCAGCAGCCGACGCGGAAAACATCGTCGCCTATCTGCTTGCCTTCGGGCAAAAGCAGGAACTGGAACAGGCTTCCCAGCCAGCGCCGCAGCAGCCGAAAACTGTCGCTGATCTGACGGCACGGCAATTCGCAGAATTTCGCGCAGCGGACGCTGCTTACCAAGCCGAACTCGTGCGCGTCTATGGCGAGGAAAAAGCCGCCGACGCCCGCTACAGCAGAAGTCACGACGACCCCGCCGTACAGTCCGCGCGTGAGGCGTTCCATGAAAAAGGCATGGAGTGGAGAAAGGCCGTGAGCGAGGCGCGCGAAACCGTTGCGCGGCAAACGGCGCTCCATATCCCTCCAAGCGCCGAACAAGGGAAGGAACCCGATATGCAAAGCACAGCCAACCAAGCGGGCGTTTTCCAAACAAATGAAAACAGCCCAATCGCAATATCGGAAAACGATGCCAGCGCGGCCAGAAACCTGCTCGCGCTGCGGCTGGAAGGGGAAAATTCCACCAGCCGTTCGACCTACGTGATTGTCCATGCCGATGACGCGCTCAGAACACATCAGAACAGCGACTATGCCAAGATTGTCGCGCTTTCGAGCGATTGGTCTGGCCATGCAGAGGTGCTCGGCATTCCAGAAACAGAGCCTTCCGTTTTCAAAGTCTACGCCAGACAGAATGGGGGCGTGCCTGAATGGCTTGCTGACTTTCAAGCCGAGGCGCAAGCCCACGCATTGGCAGACCGCCTTGCCGTCATCGATGCCTACGCCATCGCGGACAGGCACGAACAGGCCGCCGCCTTCGCTTGGATAGCCGAAAGACGCCTCCGCGAGAACCCTGAATCTTCCGACGAGGCGATTATCGAAGCGAAGGAAGCCCGAAAAACGGCAGATGCCGCCGCGTTCTTGGCTCAAGCCCAGAAGCTATACATCGACGTTCCTTTCCGCGAAAACGCCGAGGCAAAGAAGCTCGGAGCCAAATGGGATCGCGCAAGGCAGTCGTGGTTCGTCCCGGCCTCCGTCGGAAAAGATGCCTTTTCGCGCTGGCTGCGCCCAGAACCGCTTACAAAGACACCTGCAACCGCACGGGAAGCCGCCGCCCGGAAACGTATTTGGCTTGCTGTCCCATACGACGAGCGCACGGAAGCAGCGGCTGCGGGCGCACGATGGGACAGACATGCAAAATCATGGTACGCTAGCAAAAAAGCAGACATGCAGGCTGTTGCACGATGGCTGCCAGAAAATGCCGCGCACGAACAGGCTCCGGCCATGTCGCCCAAAGAAGAATTCTCCGCATTCCTGCAAAACATGGGGCTTGTGATGACAGGCGAGCATCCCATCATGGACGGCCGCCGCCATCGCGTACAGGTTGAAGGCAGCAAAAATGGGACGCTTGACGGATCATACATTGGCTTTACGGACAGCCATCCAGCGGGACAAGGGCTAAATTTCAAGACGGGCGAAAAGGAGAACTGGAAAGCCAAGGGCTATCGCATGAGCGCGCCGCAAAAAGCGGCGCTGCAAGCCGCAGCCGCCATAAAACGTGACGAACGCGATGCGGAACTGGCCGCGCAGCATCAAGCGACGGCAGAGCGTGTTTCAAAGCAGCTATCCAAACTCGTCCGCGCCACATGCCAGACCCCATACATGGCGCTGAAAGGCATCGACCCGGCCACGCTGGCGCTATCGGGAACGCCATGCGTTCCCTACACGGATGCCAAGGGGGAAGAAACATTCATCCCGGGCTACGACACCGACGGAAAGCTCTGGACGATTCAGTACATCGCCGGGGACGGCACAAAACGGTTTGCCAAGAACAGCCGCAAGGAAGGATGCTTCCACGCAATAGGCGGAATGGAAGGGCTTGAAAAAGCCGCCGCAATCGTCATTGCTGAAGGCTACGCAACAGGCGCATCCATCGCCGCCGCGACCCGTTTTCCCGTTGTCGTTGCCTTCGATTCCGGCAACCTGTCTGCCGTCGCACAAGCCCTGCATGAAAAACACCCGGATAAACCCATCGTCATTGCTGGTGACGACGACGCGCACGTCGCCCTGATGAACGGGAAAAATCCGGGACGCGCAGCGGCAGAAGCCGCCGCAGAGAAGGTAGGGGGCAGGGCGGTCTTTCCGGTTTTCGCGCCGGACGCGCGTTCGTGGCCAGCCAACGTTCCCGTGGTCACGCCAGATGCCTACAGGTCGCATCTAATGGCGACCCAAGCCTTGCAAAGCGATGGCGCAGACAAGCTCCAGCCAGAAGAAATTGACCGCCTCGGCAAAGCTCTGCTCAGCCCGCAGCAGCTTGCCGCGCTCGGCAGGATGAAAAAATTCACGGACTTCAACGACCTCGCGCAGAAAGACGCCTACGCCCCAGCCGCAATCCGCAGACAAATTTCATGGGGCATCGAGCAAGCCCTTGAGCCATCGCAAAAGCACATCCAGCCGCAGATAAACCTAGAGCCTCATAAACAGCAGAAAGAAATCCGTTCGCATGGAATGCGATCACCTAGGTAGTCCAACCAAAACAGCGACGAAGGAGCGCACATCATGATGAGCAAAACGGATGAAACAAATCAGGCTGTTTTCGGCAAAGGAAAAATAGATGGCCTTTTAGCCCATCCCAAGCTGACCTGCCTAGAAGATGAACTCTGGAAAGAGCTATATGAGCAAGGCTTTCAAGAAGGCGAGAGCCTCCGCACCGCGCTCCAAGAGGCCGACGCTCACGAGCAGGCTATGGAGGCTGACACGCTCCGCCAACAAATAGGCGACGCTTTATTTGAAGAGCATTTTGGTTCATTGTCCAAAAAAGCCACGACCAGCCCTGAATCGTAAGCGAAGCGGTCGACCGCATGCTGGGGGGCTAAGCCCAAAACCCAGAAAATTCCGTCGGAAAACGTCACACCGTTTGTTCCCGGTCGTTTTGGCAATCCGACCCGGTTTGTCGCATGTTTTTTGGAAGCCAAAGCAGGTTGTTTTCAGCCTGTCGGTGGTGCTGTCGGAAAACAGTTGTTTTACGACACGGCTTGCGGGCAGGGCAAAATCTGCTATAATACGTAATGCGCACAACGTGTTTATAGGTGGTGAAATGCACAAACGGATGACGATTACGCTTGATGAGCCGGTCTATGAAGGGCTGTACCGGATGGTCGGCCAGCGCCGGATGAGCCAGTTCATTGAGGACTTGCTGCGCCCTCATGTCGTGGACACCTCGCTTGATGACGAATACCGGGCGATGGCCGCAGACGCGGTCCGCGAAGCGGAAGCGTTGGAGTGGTCTAACGCGCTGATCGGAGACGTGGCCGATGATGCGCGGTGAAGTGTGGTGGGTCGAGTTTGACCCCGCAGTAGGCACCGAAATTCGCAAGACACGCCCCGCTGTGATCGTGAGCAACAATGCGGCCAATCGGAACCTTGGCCGGGTGGTCGTGATACCGACGACCAGCAGCACGGGCCGGGTGTACCGGAGCGAAGCCCTCGTCACAGTTGGCGGGCAGCAAAGCAAGGCAATGGCCGACCAAATCACGACTGCCGACAAAGCGCGGCTCAAAAGTCAGCTTGGCAGTCTTTCCCCGAAGGAAATGAAGGCCATCGAGGAAGCGATCAAGGTACACCTAGCCCTGCCGCTGTAGCCTTTTTCTTTCCGTAGTTGTGGCGGCTTGTAGTCATTTTTCCACTGGCTTGCTTCTTCTATGTCTTGGGTGACAAAAAAATCTGGGATTTGGGCTTAGACCCCCAAATTGGAAGGCCATGCAGGTTTTCACGCCCAGCCCTGAATCGTAAGCGAGGCGGTCGACCGCATGCTGCGCCCGCATTGCAACACCTCTGCGGGCGGCGAGAGGCCCGCCCTTCCTTGCGGAGAGGGCGGGGTGCTGCATGAGGCGGTTACAGGCACTTGCCAGACCAGAATATCAACACTAGAATCAGTATCGCCCTAATCAGGCATCGCCCGAAACGACCCGCTGAGAACGGTAGTTTCACCTCTCGATCACCTCCTTTGGGGGGATGATTGGCAAAATGCCCCGCTTCTCCGGGGCATTTTTGCGTCCGCCCCGCGAGCATTTTTTCACGCTTCCTCTTCTGTGGCAAACCGCTTTAAGATGTTGGCATCTTTTTTGCCTTCGCCCACACCTTCTTGACCTGCGTTTCCGAGCAGCCGACCAGCGCCGCCGTCTTGGCGATGCTCGCGCCGCCCTTGCGCAGCGCGACGATGCGCTCGTGGCTCGCCGTGTCCGGCCTCCTGCCCGTGTAGCGCCCGTCCCGCTTGGCCTGTTCGATGCCCTGCCTCTGCCGCTCGCGCCTGTCCTCGTAGTCGTCTCGGGCGGCTTGCAGAGCCAGCTTGCGCAGCATGTCCTGCATGGCCTCGGCGACGATCTTCCCCATCGGCGAGGCGCTGCCCGCAAGCTCGGACAAATCCACGATGCCGGGGATGGCGAGCTTCGCGCCTTTCTCCTCGATGCGGGCAATGAGCCGTTCCGCCTCCGGCAGCGGAAGGCGGGAGAGGCGGTCGATCTTCTCGGCGATCACCACGTCCCCCGGCTGGAGCGCCTCGATGAGCCGCGCCAGTTCCGGCCTGTCGCTCCGAGCGCCGGAGGCGACCTCGCGGTAGATGCCCGCCACGTAGTACCCGGCTGCCGCCGCGTCCGCCACAAGCGATTCCTGCCGCTCGATGCTCTGCCCGTCCGTGCTGACGCGCAGGTAGATGCGGGCGGCTTTGATGGGTTTCCCGGCCATGTCTAGCGGAACTTGATCTTGCCCGTTCCGGCAACGCTATAATAGTTTAGATAAGCAAGGCCGAGCGTGACAAAAAAACAAAGAAATATAAAAATGAGATATTCTGTTTTGATTAAATCTAATTCTAGTAGATAAGCAAAAATAAATGCTAAGCCAGTAATTATTGGAAAAAATACAAATTCTTTTTTAAAGTCCAAGATAAAATCTTTTATTTTTCCCGCAAATACATTGCAGTGCAATTTGAAATCAAGACTTTTCCAACAGAATTTCACTAGTCCTGAAATTGGTTTGGTTTTGCGTTTCATGCGCGGTGTCCTTTTCGTAGAGACTGGTCAGGGCATGACTATTTTCGCCTCGAACTGAGAGGCTTTTACATAATTTTCTTCAAACCCTAGAACGTCCTTTGTGGTAACTGCGCCAGCTTTCAAAAGTTTATCTTTAATACAGTCTTTAATTGGCTGGGGTAATTTTGAAGCCCCAAAAAATACATACATAGATTCAGGGATTATAATTTCTTTATCTCTTAAAAAGTAACGAATATCTAGCTTTGCTATAAAAATATAAATGACTGGTGCTAATGTACCAAAAAAAAATAAAATCCATGCAACAAAAGCTAACGGCCCCAAAAGCACAGTCGGCAGAATAAGAAATAAAAATGCCTCAGTTTCTATCCCAAAATACTCAAAGAAAAACGATAATAAAAAAAATGTCCCAACGAATAGTGCCGGAACGCCAAAAAGCACCGCCGCGCCAACACACACGGCTTTGAGATCGCTCCTGTCCGTGCACTCATTTTCTTTATCGCACCATGCACCGATAACGTCTTTCACGGTTTGTGTTTCCATCGTTTATCTCTCCGGTTAGTAGGAACTATTTAACTTTTTAATGCTCCTGATTTCATATTCGAGAGCGGTAATGCGCTTTTCTAGCCAAACATTACCCCTGTCGAGAGCTTTATCCCGGCAGTCGAGAGACACCTCCCGCCTGTCGAGAACATCTTTCCACGCGGCGTTTTCCTTTTCCATCCCGGAGATTTCACCAACCATAAAACCGCTGAAAGCGGAAATCGCTATTAAAACCCCAATCATTATATATATTTTGTACATATCATCCTCCGTTGTCGGTGAGTGGTTAGTTTGGGTATGCCCTAAGTGGCCGTGCCTTGAAGGTAGGACACAAACTCATTTTGCCATAGTATAGCGCCTAGGTACAAAAAGCCAGCCCTATGTGACTACCCGCCCGCGCCAGAGACGGCTGTCGTTTCGCATCGAGGCGGAGCGGGTCAGAGCCATATGAATCTCCTTTTGAGAATTTGCCTAGTCGCCATCTTCTTTATGCAGCGACGCCGCCCAAGCCGCCCGTTCGGCCTCCGTGTCCGGGCGTCCGTCCAGCCACGCCATGTAATTTTCCGTGTCCATGAACTCGATGGAGGATGGGATGTTCTCCGACCAGAGCATGCGCCGCACCCGCGAGAGCAGCGCGGCATGCGCCGTCGCGGGCAGAGGCTCCATGTCCGGGCGGAAGCGCCAGAGGTCGTCGTCCGTGCGGTAGCGCACCAGCGCGATCTTGGACGAGGAGCCGTGCTGCCCGCAAAGACTAGAGATATGCGCAGCGGCATGCCGCGCAGCGGCATGCCGCGCAGCGGCATCTATTTTTTCGTCGAGCGCCGATAGCATGGCGGCAACGTCCGAAGGCACGGACATCCGCCCAGCTTCCCAGTACTGCGCCGTGCGCAGGCGCACCCCGGCTTGATCCGCGACCCATTGCGCCGTCAGGCCCAAGGATTCGCGGACGGTTTTTAGCGCCGCCCCGGTCATGTAGGACTTAATGTTTTCTGACGTTGCTCTTTTCGGGGGGAAGTCGCTCATCTTATTCTCCATCGGCTCATTTCAGACGGCATATTATTATTCATATATTACGAACAGTCAAGCGGTTTCACTCGTGGAAAATATAATTTTGTATTGCGTAACGTTACACAATACAATTGTGTACAGAACATTTATCCTTGCTGGCAACAACGCTGAAAGGAGCACACCGTGACACTGAAAAAACCTACTCATCCCGGCGAAGTGCTGCGCGAGGATGTCATTGCCAAGCTGGGTCTGACCGTAAAGGAAGCGGCTCTACAGCTAGGCATGTCGCGGCCAGCCCTGTCCCGCGTTTTGAATTGCCGCGCGTCGATCAGCCCCAATCTGGCCTTACGGCTGGAACAGGCGGGTGTCAGCACCGCCGATACGTGGCTTGCATTGCAGCTTGACTACGACCTTGCGGTGGCTCGCCAGAACCCGCCGCCCGTTGTCCGCACCCTTTTGGCGACCGCAGTCAGCCCATGATGAGTGGGCGGGGGAGCATGGCCATTGAAAAAAAAGTTCCCCACAAAAACTGTGGATAAAAATGCTTTCAGAGCGTTCATCGCCGCCGCCGTGCTGGCTCTGCGGGGCTGCCTTAAATTTGAGCATCATGCCCCTCCCGTGTTTGTATTTGTGACACCCGGCCTCGTCCAGTACCATACGGCATCGCAAATGACAAACGGGCAGCGGCATGAAAAACGAAAGACAGGCAAACCTTTTTGGAATAGGAGAAGAGAATGGCAACCACACACCCACGCGAGATCGTGAGTCCGGAGGCGTATCCGCCAGAAATCCTGACGAAATTAGAAAAAGGCAGGAATTATTGGATTTCCCTAGCAAACCGTTGGATGCTGGGCTGGCCGGAGAGGGTCAAGACGCTCCTAAGCCAAGGGGCATACTGGGAGGCGCTGGTACAGCAGACGGAACGGGAACTGGACGCTCTGAGCGAATCGACGCCGTACCAAGAGAGCAACTTTTCCCAGTGGGAGATCGTCCAGCAAGCCGGACTAGACCTCGCGCCGCCCGTGCCGTCGTAGGCACGTCCGGCGACGACCCGGCAACCTCGGACAGGTCGGCCAAGCCGCAGCTTGACCTGTTCGACGCGCCGGAAGAACCCACTATTGCCCCAAAGCGCCAAGAAGGCGCAGCGGAGCCGGACAAGGCGGCTGCCGTCCAAATCGAGACCATGTCCGGCGCGGAAAGCAGCCCGCCAAACGCCCTTTTTGGCAACAGCGGCGATTTTCCAAACATCATCCATATCCATGTCGGAGACCGTCCCCGCCCCGCCAAAAACACCAGCAGCACGGCAGCCCAAGAAGAGGCTGACTTCGACCTCTCCGGCGAGGGCATCGGACATGGCGGCCTGAGCCAAAAATACCGTGACAACATCGCGGCACTCCGCATCCTAAAATCGATGGCAGCCGAGAGCCGCAAGGCGACACCGGAGGAGAGGAAGACCATTGCCCGGTATGTCGGGTGGGGTGCGCTGAAAGGCGTGTTCGACCCCGACAACAAGCAGTGGACACGCGAGCACAGCCAGCTTCGCGGCATGCTGACGGAAGACGAATGGAAAAGCACCCGCGCCTCGATGCTGAACGCGCACTACACGTCGCCTGTGGTCGTGGACGCAATCTATGAGGCTCTCGGGAGGCTTGGGTTCCGGTCGGGGAGGGTGCTTGAGCCGTCCGTAGGCGTCGGCAACTTCTTCGGCCTCATGCCCGCCGACATGCGCAAGGGATCAGAACTGCACGGCGTGGAGATCGAGCCTCTGACGGCCTCAATTGCCGCCGCTCTGTACCCGTCAGCCAAAATTGCCAACAAAGGATTTCAAGACTATGACATTCCGTCCGGGTACTTTGATGCCGCCGTCGGCAACCCGCCGTTTGGCAACACACCGCTCGCGGACATGCACGGCTCGCCGTATTCCGGTCTCACTATCCACAACTATTTCTTTGCCAAGGCCATAGACAAGCTGCGCGATGGCGGGCTGCTGGCGATGGTCTGCTCGCGCTACTTCATGGATGCCCGCGAACCAACAGCCCGTCGCTGGATCAGCGAACGCGCCGAACTGGTCTCAGCCGTCCGGCTTCCAAACACCGCTTTCAAGGAAAATGCCGGGACGGAAGTCGTCACGGACATACTGGTATTCAGGAAACTCGGCCTACAGGAAGCCACCCGCAGCGGGCAAACCGCCGCATGGATAGAAACGGGAAGCGTCACACTCGAAAACGAAAAAACGGGCGAGAACGCCCCCGCGACGATAAATACTTATTTCATAAATAACCCTAGCAACGTGCTGGGCATCCTGTCCATGACCGGGACGATGTACCGCCTGAACGACTACACGGTCACGCCAGACCCTTCACGGCCTCTGGAAGAAAGGCTGGCTGAATGGGCCGGGGCGCTCCCGGCGGGCATCTATATGCCCGTTGAAAGGGGTGAGGAAATGGAGGCGGCTGACGTGGCCGTGCCAGATGGCGTCAAAGAAGGCTCGTTCTTCGTAGCCGAAGACGGCAGCATCATGGTGCGCGGGTCAGACAAATTTGGAAAGCGCACCGCAGAGCGGTGGGATGCCCCGAACGCCAAGGCCGCAGAAAGGGTCAAGGGCATGATCCGTCTGCGCGACGGCCTGCGCCAGCAGATGCGCATCGAACTCTCCCCAGCTTCCACACCAGCGGAAATTGAGCACCGCCGCACAATCCTGAACAGGGACTATGACGCCTTCCGAAAATCGTTCGGGTTCGTATGGGACGCCGCGAACAGGCGGCTGTTCAAGGAAGACACCGAATCGCCCCTTGTCTTGGCGCTGGAATTTGAATACGACAAGGGCGTTTCCAGCGAAGCGGCCGCCCGCGACGGCACGGAGCCAAGGAAGCCCAGCGCCCGCAAGGCGGACATCCTGCGACAGCGCGTCCTTTTTCCGCCGCAGGACAACATCCATGTAGAAAGCGCCCGGGACGCGCTGCTGGCTTCGCTGAACTATCGCGGAAAGATTGACATGCCGTATATGGAGTCGATCTATCTTGGCAAGGCACACGACGAGATTGTCGAAGAGCTTGGCAAAGCGGTGTTCAATGACCCACTGGACGGCTTGGTATTGGCAGACGAATACCTGTCCGGCGACGTAAAGACCAAGCTGGAAAACGCCAAGGCGGCTGCCACCGACAACCCTGCCTACCGTCGCAATGTTGCCGCACTGGAGGAAGTCATCCCTGCGGACAAGCGCCCAAGCGAAATCAACGCGACCCTTGGAGCCGCATTCATTCCGCCTGAAATCTTCGCACAGTTTGGGAAGCACGTTACTGGCATTGAACCCGCAATGAGCTACATCAGGTCAACAGGCCAATGGACTGTCAGATGGAGCCGCGATGCGGCAGACCCAACGCTAAATGTCGGTAAATTTGGAACAACGGACGCGCCCGCAACCTCCATTTTCCAGAACACGCTTGAGGGCAGGGGGACTGTCGTCACAAGAACCATCACGTCACCGGATGGCACCAAGAAAACGGAGGTCAAGGAAAACGAGACAGAAGCCGCAAGGGAAAAGCAGCGGACAATGAAAGACGAGTGGAAGCGGTGGCTCTGGGCCGATCCAGAGCGCGCCATCCGTATCGCCAATATCTACAACGAGAAACTGAACAGAATTGTCCCGCGAAGGTTCGATGGCGCACACCTGACCTTGCCGGGCATGTCCCCGGTGCAGAAGCTGAACCCCCATCAGAAAAATGCGGTCTGGCGCTGTTTGCAATCAAGGCAGGTGCTGCTCGATCACGCTGTCGGCGCGGGCAAGACAGCCGTCATCGTATCAACAATGATGGAAATGCGCCGTATGGGGATCGCCCGCAAGCCCGTCATTGCCGTCCCAAACCATCTGACGCTCCAATGGCAGGGAGAATTTTCAAAATTCTACCCGGCTGCCCGTGTGCTGGCGGCTACGCCAGATGATTTCTCGAAAGGCAACCGTGAAAAATTCTTCAGCAAAATCATTACCGGAGACTGGGATGCCGTCATCATAGGCCATTCATCACTCAAAAAAATAGGGCTGCCACCTGCCGTGGAACAGCGCGTCCTCAATGAGCAAATAGAAGAACTCTCCTCGGCCATTGAAGAATTGAAGCGCCACAGAGGGGACAGGCACGTTGTCCGCGACATGGAAAAAATAAAAGCGGGCATCGAGGCAAAAATGGTCAAACAACTCCATGAGATCGGAAGCCGGGACAAGGCGCTCACATTCGACGAGATTGGCATCGACGCTTTTGCCGTCGACGAGCTTCACGAATTCAAAAACCTGTTTTATAACACCAGCATGGACAGGGTTCCCGGCATGGGCAATCCATCCGGTTCAAACAAGGCATTCGACCTGTTCGTCAAAACGCAGTGGATGTGGGAAACGTTCGGGGACAAAGCCGTCTTTATTGGCGCAACCGGAACGCCTATCTCAAACTCCATGGTCGAAATGTTCAACCTGCAACGCTACATGCAGTACCCGAAACTAAAAGAGCTTGGCCTGAATGTGTTTGACCCTTGGGCGCGGCAGTTCGCCACAGCCCAGTCCGTCTACGAAGTTTCCCCATCCGGGACAGGCTACCGCCAGTCATCCCGTCTCGAATTCACTGGCATCAACGCACTGATGCCGCTCTTCCATTCCTTCACGGACACCGTCACGCTTGAGCAGCTTCAGCGACAAGCACAGGACAATGGCTCAACATTTCCCGTTCCAAAAATTGCGGGCGGGCAGCCAAAAAACATCGTCGCCCGCCGCAGCAGCGATGTAGCCGATTTCATGGGCGTCCCGCAGCTTGAAATTGGCCGGAGCGGTATGCCAGCATTCGGATACAGCCCCGCCTCCGGCGAAACGGCTCGCATCGAGCGCAGCAAGACCAGCCAAAGCGACGAAAAATGGAGTGTCATTGTTAGCAATGGCCGTACCGACAGGAGCCTTGGCAGCAATTACGCCTCGCCGGAAGCGGCGCGGCAAGCCATCATAGAAGCGGCGCTTTCTCCTGTCATCACCGTTGCCCCCAATTCCATTCTTGGCCAGTTCAACAATTTGCGCCAATTGACGCAGGAGACAAAAGGCAAGATCAATGCCCTCTCGCTAACCGGACTGGCAAACAAGGCCGGACTGGATTTCCGGCTGATAAAACCCGACGCGCCAGACTTTCACGGTTCCAAAACCAACCTCGCTGTTGAACAGATGCTGCGTATCTACCGAAAATGGGACGCCAGCAAAGGCTCACAGCTAGTGTTCTGCGACATGTCCATCCCGCTTTCTGGCCGCAGAAGCCTTGCCAGCAAGGATGCGCGAACCTATGTGCGGAACAGCGCCACAGGCACAATCACACACAAACGCGGAACCCTGCACACTGCCAAGGGGCATGAAGGACTTCCGTATCTCATTGTCAAAGAAGGTGGTGTTTTCTCCGCCTATGATGCGGCCAGCGGGGTATTCGTGACAGGCGGAGCCACAAAGGAAGAAGCAAGACAGGAAGCGGAAAAGCACCTCCGCGACGACACGCTTCGCGCCGCATGGATCGAGCGCCGGGAAGCGGCGGGCAGCATCAGCCAAGAAGAAATAGACGACTATAACGCAGCGAACGAATTCGACGAAAACGCCGAAGGCGCGGCCATATCAATGGGCGACATCGCTTCCGTATCGGGCGCTGCCGGCTTTTCCGTCTATGACGACATCAAGGCTAAGCTCGTGACCAAGGGCATCCCCTCGGCAGAAGTCTCTTTCATCCACGATTACCAGACGCCAGCGGCGAAGGACAAACTGTTTAAGGCAGTCAATTGCGGAAACGTCCGCATTCTTTTGGGCAGCACGGCAAAAATGGGCGCTGGCACGAATGTGCAGGAGCGCCTTGTAGGGCTGCACCATATCGACGCGCCTTGGAGACCCTCTGACCTTGAGCAGAGGGAAGGGCGCATCGTGCGGCAGGGCAACAAGCTCTATGAGCGCGACCCGGAAGGGTTCGAGGTCGAAATACTCCGTTACGCGACGGAACAGACCTACGATACACGCCGATGGCAGATACTCGAACATAAAGCCCGCATGATCGCGCAAGTGCGCAGCTACGACGGCACAGCAGACAGCATCGAGGATATAGGCGCTGAAGCCGCAAATGCCTCGGAGATGAAAGCAGCCGCTTCAGGCGACCCGCTGATACTCGAAGAAACAAGGCTCAGAAACGAAGTGAAGCGTCTCGAAAAGCTGCAAGCAGCCCATGCCGACGAGGCGAATATGCTCATGCAGCGAGCCTATAACAGTGAACAATTAGCTTTCAAGACGCTTCCCGCGCTCGTCAAGGCATTACAGGAGAGCCAGCGGCAAGCGGATCAGCATCCGGTTCATGACGAAGGGGCTTTCCAAGGAATAGACGTGGACGGGAAGAACTGGACGGACAGGGAACATGCCATTGACGCCATCAAGGCAAAGATTGTCGAAACCTATGCAAGAAAAAGCGTTTCGGTATTTGTCTACAGAGGCGTTCCTTTTGCATTGGATGCCAGCCGCAGCGCATGGGTCGGTCTGAATTCACCGACCGAGCAGATGGATTATTTCAAGAACGACGAAATACCTTCCGCGCAGGGCTTCATCACCCGGTTCTCAAATTACATCAATAAGCTCCCGCAAAGGATAGGGGCTTTACGGAAAGATATTGAAAAAGAAACCGCCGCTGCTGCGGGGCTGCGCAAACAAGCTCTGGAACCGTTCGGCAAGACTGACGAACTGAATGACGCGCGCAACGCTTATCGCAGAGTGCAGCGGCAACTGATTGCCAAAGGGCCGGAAGTGCCGCCGCATCAGAAACAGGTTCTGGATTCAGCGATGCGCCAGCAGCACGAATACCTTGTCCGCCAAGGGTTCGGTGACGCGCTGGGGAAGTTTTTGGGAGAAGAGATGCCGACGCATTCTATTCCACAGCAGTTCCGCCGAAGCGTCCTGCCTTTACCAACACAGTCCTGTCACCGCAAGCAGTATCAGACCGTCCTCGACCGCTACATTGTTGCAAAACATGACCAAGCAAGCCGAATCAACACCCGCCTGACCGAACAAATTCAAGCGCAACGCCTGAAAATTAGCGAAGGAACGCCGCCTAACTGGCTATCCCTCCATTCAACAAAACAGGCATGGGAAGCCAGTCAAGCACAAAAACAAGCACGGCTCATGGCTTTGCAGACACGGATGGCTGCCGTTCGGGGGATAGAGGAAGGCATGAGCGCCTTACGCACGAAGATTGAGGAACTGGCGCTCAAGAAGATGCGAACAGAACACCCCGTCCTGTTCGCAGAAAGAGAGGAAGAACTAACCCTTTCTCGGCGATCACGGCCTCGGCAGGGAAAATCCATGCAGCGCCCCACAAGGCATTACGGCTGAGATTCGCGCAGAATGGAAGGAGGTATGATCTGGCGATCAAGCGGCATATTTTTTCGCCATTTTTCGATACCCTCCTCCCAGTTGCGAATCGCCTGCTCTGAGATATGTCTTCCGCTTTCGGCAAAGCGCAGAATCTCGGCAACGGCGTGATCAATAGATATGTCTCATGGCATGGAGATGTCAAAACGTAAATACGGGACGGATGACATTCACAATCTGCGCCTGTCCGACCAGCCCAAAATATCGGCTGTCAAAGGACGTATCCAGAACATCCGTCATCAGCAGCAGTTCTTCTCCTTTCAGGCGGTATCTGTCGGCACTCCAGCGCGGCAAGCCGCGCCCGCCTTGGTCTGCCTTCAGGATGGCGCTATGCGGCAGCAGCTTCCCGTTCACGAACACGCCCTCATCGGTTGTCGTTACCTCGTCATTTTTAGCCGCTAAAATTCTTTTCATCATCTTCCCGTACCCGCCCGGGCAGGAACCCGCAGCGATGTAATGCCGCGCTAGCGCCAAATCAAACGCTTCCTTCTTGGGCGGGCAGAACATGACGTAGCGACCCTTTTCCGGGGGGGAGTCCACGCGCCAGTACAGCCCGACAGCAATGCTCCCGCTGGTATTGAACCGAGCGCCTGCCGCGCCCAATGCGGCGATTGCCGCAGTGAAACAGAACAGGGCGAGGAGTGTTTTTTCCCTCCAATCCAACCTTGAGATTCGCTTTCTCATCAGGCATCCGCATTCACTGGAGATGAATTTGCGGCACACGCCGGACAGTCACCCCTGCCTTGGGTATTTCTTCCATAAGGCGGTCTGTGCAGATTGGCGCGGGTATTGCCGCCCGCGCCGCAAAGATGGGGTCTTGGAAGTACAGCGGCTGCTTGCCATAGATAGCCGGACAACCCGCTGCGTAAATGACCATATCCCCGGCTTCTTCAATATCCCCGCTGTCACTTTTCTTTGCCCCCGGCAGCCGCATGCATTCGTCCGGCGTTAGCAGTGGCCGCTGCACTTCTTGGAACGTGCGAGAAACTTGGCCAAGCATCGCTGCCGCCCGTTTGCCGCTGGTCGTGATCTGCTCTTTCACGACCGTCGCCGTTCCGGTAAGTTTTGACAGATGCTCCGCCGTTTCGATGCGGTTGGGCGCAAAGGCGTTTTGGATGTGGCAGTTCGATGTGATGCTCTCATCGTGGCCGTATCCGATTTCGCGGCTTCGCAACTGGTTGATGTCTTGGCATATCAGGTAACACTTGATGCCATAGCCCGCAAGAAAGGCTAGGGACTCTTGCAAGATTTCGATCTTTCCAAGCGAAGGAAATTCGTCGAGCATCATCAGCAGACGATGCTTGTGCTTGGCCACGGCTCGCCCGTTCCGGTATTCCATGCTTCCGGTCAGGAGCCGTACCGTCATGGCTATCATGATCCTCACCAACGGGCGTAAGCGGGCTTTATCGTCAGGGGTTGTCACAATGTACAGGGATACAGGGTTTTCCCTATTCACTAGGTCTTTAATCTTAAATTCGGATGTGCCGACATTCCGGGCAATCACGGGATCACGATACAGCGACAGGTATGACAGCGCCGACGAAAGAACAGAACCCGCTTCCTCGTCTGGACGGTTGACCATGTCTTGCGCCGCCATCGCAACGGCGGGGTGGTTTTCGCCATGCACATGCCCATATGTTTTCATCTCAGACCACAATTCTTCAATCGGTCGGTCTGGATTGGCCAGCGTCGCGTCAACCAATGCCAATGTGGCAGTCGCACCGTCACCGTTCCGGCTCCGGTAGCACACATGCAGGATGACCCCGACGAAAAGAGAAAAAGCCGTTTTTTGCCAGTGGTCAACCAGCCCCTTGCCGTTCGGGTCGATGATGAGCGTAGCGAGATTCTGCACATCGCCAACCTCATGCTCAGTTCCAATGCGAAGTTCTTCCAAAGGATTCCACTTAACACTGTCCGGCGCGGCGGGTTCAAACCTCAGCACCTTGTTGTTGGCATATCCCTGCCGCCATCCCGAGGTGAGTTCCCACAGTTCTCTTTTCAGGTCGGTGACGAACACGCTCTGCGGCCACGAAAGCAGCGTCGGGACGACCAGCGAAACGCCTTTGCCTGAGCGTGTCGGCGCGTAGGTCAAAACATGTTCTGGCCCGTTGTGCCGCAGGTAATGTGTTCTGCCGCGCTTATCCATCCATGCGCCGACATAAACGCCAGACGAGGCTGCCGTCGCTCCAAAAAAACGGGCGATAAGCCCGCTGCGCGGCAACAGCCCCGCATCCTGAATATCTTTTAAGACCGCCCACCGCGCGGAACCATGAAGATGCTGGCTTGCCTTGCCGCTGTTGGACATCATCGCCTTTGTTATGGCCATTGCCAGAAAACCGACCGCCAGCACCCCAAGGCCAAGGCTCTGCGCCCGATGTACAACATCGGGATGCCGCGTCCCCCATTTCATCGACCAGTCTATGATTGCCCAAGGCACGTAGTACCCATCGCTGCCGCCAAGCACGGGCGCGTACCGGAAGGAGTAGGCAAAATACTGCGTCGCCGTTTGCAGCGCCGCCAAAATGATGAGGATTCCCGCCGCCAGCAGAAACATTTTTTCCGGCGGCAGGCGGCGCGTCCGTATTTGTGGCCCGACCTGTTTGCTTTTCACCGTGACCTCCCTGCGCTTTTCGCTTTCTCAACTTTCCCATCCGGGGACACCATCACCCTCTCCCCGCGCACAAGCCGCTTCAGCCGCGCCGCGATTTTGGCTTCAACGGGCATTACCATGATGATTTCATCACCTTCCGCCTTGAGCAAGGCCAGCGCCTCCCCATCAACACTTCGCCAGCCCGCATAGGTCATTATGCGGCTAGAGTTTGCACTATACTGCACATGTAGTGGGACATCCAGCCCCAATGCCCGCTTGCTTTCACGCTCTGCGATATATTTCTGTGCCGCCGTGCTGCCCGGAGTTACCTTGGCGGCAGCCTCGAGCCGTCGCAGTCCGTCATTTGATGCTGATCCGATGTTTTCCACGAGATCATGAACATGATCGGGCACCAGCACTTCGCCTCTTCGGGCGTTGTGAACCACAGCGCATGATGACACTGTTCGCACTTGGTTAATGCCCTTGGCCTGCGAAAGTCGCCCTCCTCCAAACGGCGGAGCGTGGTTGAGCATGTCCAATACCGACCTTCGTCCATTTCCTCTACTTCCGCCGGGTCGTCCTGCTCCATTTCGAGCATCACTCGATGGAGGTCGTCCTGTTCTTTCGTCGCCATGTTGTTTCTCCCGCTGCTTTGCTATCAATTCCTGCCGCCTGGTCTCAAGCGCAGGGTCGGAAAATGTGATTCCCTCACTCTCTGCCGTCGCTGCCCAAACCACCTGTTTCTTGAACTCATCTGTGCCAGCGACGCTGATCTTGCTGCCGTAATGTGATACGGCCATTCGCAAGGCGGCGCGGACGCCGCCCAAGGTTGCTCCGTCTGCTACTTGTATTTGCTTGCCGTCGTCACGGATGGCACTTTTTCCGATCCGGTAAATGACGGAACCCTTCTTCGTGATGCCGTCCGCGCTCGCTATCGGGGCAGACGTTCCGCAGCCCCCTGATCCGGCAATTAGAGCCGCTCCGCACTGCTCGGCAGATGTCCCTTGCCTTGCCCGCAGAGCGGCCAGAGCGGCCATGTCGCCCGCCTCGGCCATTGCCCTAAGCCAGTCAAGCCATGTGCGCCGCCGCATGTTTGAACGAGATTCACGCTGCTGGCTTTGATACTTGTCCTGTACGGCCTGTATTTGCCGCCGCATCGCGCTGTAGGCTTGTTTGTAGAGCACCCTCTTTGTGAGGCGGTCTGAATCGAGCAGCTTGATGAAGCTACGGCGCAGTTTGTTCGCCCGCAGAATGGCTTCGATCTCATCTCTTTTGTCATTCATGAGCCGTCTAAAAACATCCCGGCTTTCAGATACGTTGCTCCTCCGTTCCTCTTGATAACGTGCGTACAGATCGGCGGTGTCGACACGCAAGCGGATGGGGCTTTGTGCGTAGCGCCGTATTCCTTTTGGTCGCTCCGCCTCTTTATCTGGCTCGAACGTGCCAAGCCTCTTTTCGAGGGACGGTTTTGAGAAGTCACGGGCAAGGCTGCTGGACTTGATTGTGACGGCATCCTTCCCGTCTGATTGAATCACCAGCCCGTTGCCACGCAGCCGAATGGCCAGCCCGTTCTCGTGCATCACCTTATGCAGTTCCCCCCAGCTTTTTGCGGCTTTCATGCTTTCAAAGCATTCGCGCTTGACCCATCCGATCATGCTTTCGATGCCAGAATGCCTTTCCATGTCACAGGCACGATCCTCGGAAATTTTTCGCTTGGTGGTATGGTTGTCCGGCTCAAGCCCATATTCACGCTCCAGCGCCGCGCAAACCTTGGCCAGCGTTTTGTACGGAAAATATGGTTCATGGATGGTGAGCCGCGCCGGATGAATCTTGTTGATGGCGATATGGATGTGTAGGTTGTCTGTGTCGTAATGGACGGCGCTCACGCGCTGATGTTCTCCATAGCCCAAGGCGGCGCATATCCGGCTTTCGACGGCCTTTAACGTTTCGGGCGTTGGCGTCTCTCCTGACCGGAAACTCACGATCAGATGGTAAGTCTTGTCGCTACCGACACGGGTGTTTTGCTGCTGGGTTGCCAGCACTTCCGCAACGGCGGCGCGTATCGTCGTGCTTTCGCAGTTGCTTGCCTGAACTGCCCCGACCCTAATTTTTTTGTTCTGGTCATCCTCGATGTAGCCAACAAGCTCATCGAACCTGCTTTTCTTGACGGTCTGCATCGGCACATGTTTTGCGATGACCATTTTTTAGCCGCTAAAATTTTTTGCGGTGCGCGGCATTACGACGTGCATCATGACATCCCCCATTTGAGCCTGTCTGTCCTCAATCATGCCAAGCAGCGTTCGGATGTGGTTTTCGCCGAACTCCGCCGTGCGCTCGTCGTTGGTCAGCCATAGTTTCAGCAGCCCGCCCAGCCGTCCAAGGTCGCCGTTAATTCGGGCAAGCTCCCTTACGCGGGCAGCATCGACGATGCCTTTGATTCGGTAGCCCTGCCCTACTTCGCGCAAATAGGCCGCGACGCTCATGCCAGCCCGCTTTGCCGCCCGCTCGATGGCTTCACGCTCTTCAGGGAACACTGGGACGCGCAGGTCGTGCTGGCGCACCCCGTGCTTTGTGGTTTTTCTTTCGCCGTCTGTGGGCGAGGAAACTTTTTTTTGCGGCCTCATGTCGCCTCCGGTCGGCGGTAGCCGACGGCCTCGCAGAGCAGGATGCCCGTTGAGCGCATAGCGCGAATAAGAGAAAGTGAAAGAAGATGCACGGCTTGCCGTGTAGCTACTTTCACACATCCTGCCCCGCTATCGCGGTTTGTTACGTCAAGGATATGATAGCATTTCATATTTGCTTTTATTTCTTTTAGTGATGGTTTCAATTGTTTTTCTCTAAAAAAAGTCACATACTTTGTAAAAACAACCAAAACCACCCATAGTTGTGCTTAAAAAAATGACATGACTGTAAAAAACAAACAATTCGTCACCGGGCTGGCAAGCTGGTTCAACAGCAGGCCAGAGGCTCGTCAACGCGCAAAAGATGCGGGTTCAGTTGCTTTCATCGCAGTGAAACAGGACGTACAGGCCGCGCTCGATGCGGGGTATTCCATGAAAACGGTATGGGCTTATCTGCATGAGCAAAGCCGAATTCTGGGAACCTATGAAGCGTTCCGGAGGCATGTTCGCAAGCATGGCTTGCTGTCCCGTTCTCGCCCATCGGCGGCTGAACCCATGCAAGCGGAGGCCACTACACCGGAAAAACAGCCTCCCAAAGAGAAAAAGTTTGAGTTCAATCCAACCCCCAACAAAAAGGAGTTGATCTGATGGCAAGAATCCACTTGCTGCTACAGGGCAAAGGCGGCGTCGGAAAGTCAATGATTGCGGCGTTCATCGCGCAGTTTTTAATGTCGAAGGGCCGCAAGCCGCTCTGCATTGACACAGACCCCGTCAACAACACGCTCACTGGATACAAGGCGCTTGATGCCGTCTCCCTGAAAATCATGGACGGCGACGAAATCAACACGCGCAACTTCGACGGGCTGGTTCAGATGATCGCCAAGACGGGCGGCACGGACGATGTGATTATCGACAATGGGGCCAGCTCGTTTGTCCCGCTTTCCAGCTATCTCGTCACGAACGATGTCCCTGCCCTTCTGCAAGCGATGGGGCATGAATTGGTCGTGCATACGGTCATCACAGGCGGACAGGCGATGCTTGACACGCTGAATGGTTTTGCCAGTATCGTTTCGCAGTTCCCGGCAGAATGCAGGTTTGTTGTATGGCTCAACCCATACTATGGGCGCATCGAGCACGACGGCAAGTCTTTTGAACAGCTAAAAGCATATACGGCAAACAAGTCCCGAGTGACGGCGCTGGTATATCTCCCAACGCTCAAAGAAGAAACGTTTGGCCGCGACCTCGAAGAAATGCTCGAAGCCCGCCTGACCTTTGATGAAGCAATTTCCTCCCCGGAGCGCCAAATCATGGAACGGCAGCGCCTCACAATCATCCAGAATCAAGTGTACCGTCAAGCTGAAGCATCGACGGTGCTGTGATGTCCAGCAGCACCGTCGATGCCCTGATACGTGAAATCGCATTGCGCCACGGCGTCGCCGTCGGGCGCGACGATCCCATAATGATTCTCCCAACCGCACTCGATGTGCTTCTGAAGGAATTTGAAACCACCCATGCCGCCCACATGGAAAAGCTCGCCTACAGCCTCGGCGAGACGGTGAGCAAAATGTCCGCCGAGGCCCGCAGCGCGATTGAGGCGGCATGCAATGAGACGCTGGCCTCCGTTCATGAAGAAATGTCGTCCATCGCCAATGAAACCCTGCGCCGCACCGTCCTAGAAATCCGCAGCGAAGCGCAATCCGGGGCTGAAACAATAAAAAGAGCGGGCGAACAGGTCGCCCGCTCACTCGAAATTCCCCTTCAGGCGACCAGAACAGCTTCTTTGATAAGCCTTGCCGCCTCCGCGCTTGTAATGGTCGCCGCCTTTTTTTTAATAGCCCGTTGAATACACCATGTAAATAATTTATTATTTAATTTTGATTTTCGCACCCGCGAAAACCGCCCACCGCTCCCCTGCCCCGTCGCTTTTCCCTGCAAGCATCTGGGCTGCCGTTTGCGGCGATGCCCGGGGCTGCGCCCTTTAGCCGCCGCTACGCGGCGGTTTTGCCGGAGCCGATAAATAGCGCGAAGAATGACCGCAGAAGCACGGCTGTGGGTTCATTGATTATGAATTTATTCATCGCCATATAAACCTCCCTTAAAAGCAAGAGACATAGTAAGAGCCAGAGCTATAAAATTTGATGAAGCCAGTATCTCTAAAATTAGAGTTTTATAAGAATCGTCATTGTTAAACAAAAACATAAGCTCGGCATTATAATGGGCTATTATTCTTATAATAGAATAATATAGGCATCCGAGGAGAAGAAATCTGTAAATATAGTTTATTAAAAACTTAAAAACGAAGCTGCTTTTTTTCATCACAATTTGCTCCAAAGTTGAGCCTTAGAATAAGGCTCGATGTTTTGCACCCGCCGCGAGGCGGGCGGCTATTCTACTCTTCGGCTTGCTGTTCGTCGTTGAGAATGGCGATGACGCATTGCTCCCAGTTGTCGTAGCGATAACCCCAGATGCCAGCGGTGCGGTCGGCATCCGACAACAACAACTGTTCGCTGAAAGGGCAGTAATACCCGGCTTCCGTCACGCATCTTGGGGGGATGCCAAAACCCGTGCTCTCTTCGGCGTGTTCCGCGACACGCCGGAAGTAATCATCGTCTCGTTCATCTGCGGTGCGCGGCACAGCGGCTTCCGCTATCTCGCGGTCGTCTATCTCGCGGGCGCTGTAGTAGGTAACCGCCCCGCCTCGGCACTCCACTTCAAGGAACCGAGCGAACTCGTTTCCCATGAACCGCGCCGGGTCGCCGTATATGTAACCCCTGCCACGATACTCAAAGAAACAGTTGCCCGCCTTTCGATAGGCGCTGACGATGAACACGCCCTCATCTTCGATAAGAGGCCGCATCGCTTCATAGTCCTCTGCGTCCCGAATAATCGCGCACAAGTACGCGCCCTGCACCCCTGCTTGATACCAGTCACGCCCAGCGTCATGAACTTCCATGTCGCACTCGGCGCAGTATTCTAAATACTCTTTACGGTTCATTTTTTTCTCCTGAAGCTGGGATCGCGCCAATCGCGTTCCCGATAGCATTATTATGTTCGTAAATTACGAATTTGTCAATAAATTTATACTAAATTTTTATTTTTATACATCAATTTCTGACTTGAGATTTTAGCCGCTAAAATTTTTCAACGCATCCGCCGTGATCGCCGCATCTTTGGCTGCTCCAACCCCATACCCGACACGTCCGGCAATGCTTGAAGAAATTTCATGTCAGCTAAACGGCCAACAATCGCAGATGCGTCAGGGCGCTGCCCGTTAAACACGGCCTCTTTTTCAAAAAGACTGCGAAAATAAGAGGCTTTCAGAATATCTGATTCCGAAAACACGCCAAACCGTGGGTCACACGAAAGCTCTCTGAACGCAACAGATAGATTCCGCCTAGCGTACAGTTCCTTTTCCGCAGTTAAAAAAGCATCAAACTTGGTGCGGCTCTCCGCTACCCGCGCTAGTTCATCCGGCTTCAATTCTTTGCCGTTACACTCTTCCCGTAAAATATCCCACTGCGCCCGAATCTTCGCTATCTGTCCATCTGGCAACAGCCGCCCTGCGTTAAGCCCATCGAAAACGCTCCCGTGCAGACTGTACCCACAGCTATCGTAGAGAACCGCGCCGCAGCGGCTCACAACCCGTACACGGTCGCAACGGGCTGAATCCTGAACCATGTTTTTCGTATAGCCCTCGTAGGCCGCATCTTGGTATGGCTCAGGTACGTCCCTAGGTGTAGTTGCTTGCAATTAAAATGACCTCTGCCCGCAATCAGCACGGTTTTCTGCCCACATTAACTACGACTGAAACCGTTGCCGTGCTCAGATTAACTGCGACCATGCTCACAAT
>JAITVD010000017.1 GCA_031285965.1 Azoarcus sp. | reverse complement strand
TACGGCGGCCAGGGGTTCCGGGGCCGGACGGGCAGCCGGGGCGGCCTGCTCGGCACCGGGCTGGGGGCAGGGGGCGAGCACCGCCACGCCTTCGGCCAGGTCGTCTGGGCGGGCCCGGGCGGCGGGCAAGTGCGGCCGGAGGCCGCGCTGTGGAGCGACGACCGGAACGGCAGGCTCGAGGTGGGCGGCGTCAGGCTCTCCATCGCCGGGCCCGACGCGCCGGGCGACGGCACCGTGCCCGCGCAGTCCGGGGCCGCGCCGGACGGCCAGCCGGGCGTCGAGATGGTCTTTGCCCACGGCCAGGGCCATCCCGGCCGCCACAACCTCGAGTTCGGCTACGACCACCAGGACGCCTGCAACGATGAGCGCGCCCTCTACGCCACGCTCTACGCCATCGTCAAGATCGCCCAGCGCGCGGACTGGTACGAAGCCAAAAAGGAGACAAAATGAAACCCGGATGGACCACACGCGCCATCGGCCGGCATCTGCTGGACTTGCCCGCCGACGCCAAGCTGTATGAGACCTATACCTACAACAAAGTGCGTGTCGAGCCGCTGCCGGCTAGGAACCGGCGGCACTTCGGCGCCTTCGTCGACCTGCGCGAGGCCGAGCTCAAAAGGACGCCCTCTCCCGAAGAAATCAGGAAACACAGTCGCTTCGACCTGCCCACTTTCCTTGAGCGGGTCAGCCACCCCAACGGCTCGGTGACGCTGGTCTCCGGGTACGATCCCGTCCAGGAACACGGCTACCTGTTCGACACCTACTTCCTGATCGGCAGCAAGGCGGTCAAGTATTCGGGGGATGTATCCCACGACAGAAAAGAAAGCGCCCTGAAGCTCAGAGACTATCTTGCCGGAATATGGCGCGAGCTCAGGCCCGGCGAGGTGCCCGAGGGCATCGGCTTCGTCGCGGGCGACGCCATGCTGGCGGACAAACGCTTCAACCTCGAGGACTGGTCGCTCTCCGCCAAATTCGCGGGCAAGCCCATCGTGAATTTTGTGATGTACGGCTTCGCCCAGCGCGTGGTCGAGCCGGGGCTGCGCGAGCGGGCGGGCGGCGCGGCCGGCTTCCTGGCCAGCGTGCTCTCGGGCCGCTCGGCGCTGCGCCGCCGCGAGCGCGCGGTCGGCCCGATCGAGGGCTACGAGATCCTCATGGCCGCCACGCAGGACGGACGGCGCGGCTACGGCTTCAAGTGGGAGGCGCCGGGCAAGGCCCATTCGCTGGCCGAGCCCAACCTGGTCGCCGAGCTGACCGACGGCATCCACGACCCCGGGGGCAGCGGCCCGCCCTCCTTCAGGGACGACGAGGAGGCCCTCGCCCTGTGGGACGCCATCATCGATTCCGTCCGCCTGCGCCCGGGGGCCGCCGGATGAGCATCGACCGCCGCCGCCGCGCCCTGCTGATCGCCGCCTGCCTTGCCCCGGCAGCCCGGGCGCTCGCCCTTCCCCGCCCCGCCCCCGCCGAGGGGCCGCTCGACCTGATCCGCCGCGCGCTCGACGGGCTGGCCTCGCCCCGGCAGCGCGCCGCCATGGGGGAGACGCGCGCCGGCGCGGGCGGGGTTGCGCTTGCTCAGCGCCTTGACCTGAACGCTGACGAAACGGGAAGTGTCACAGATAAGCGATGATGTCCACGACACGCAGTCGGCATGACGTTCCATCCGAGCAGGGACAGGCGGTAGCAGCAGTAATACAGCCCCACGTTGCCCGTGAGCTGCGGGTCTAAGATCCGCGCTACCGTTCCCGTTGTCTGGCCATCCCTACCGAGAAGCCTCCATAGCAAAAAGGGCAGCCCGTGTGGGCTGCCCTTCCTACTTCAACTGGTGCCGATGGACGGACTCGAACTGTCGACCTTCGCATTACGAATGCGCTGCTCTACCAACTGAGCTACACCGGCAAGGGCGCACGACTATACCCGATCACGGTTTCTCTGGCAATCTCATCCCGGCCAGCGTCCGGCGGAAACGCGCTCGATGCCGGACATGTCCTTCCATGAGGCAATCCGCTCAAAGCCCGCGTCGGCCAAGAGGCAGCGCACAAGCGGGGCTTGGTTGTAGCCATGTTCCAGAAAGAGCCAGCCGCCTTTGTCGAGATGCCCGCCCGCGCCCGTGATGATGGCGGAAAGCCCGCGCAGCCCGTCCCGACCGGAAGCAAGCGCGGCAAGCGGCTCGAAACGAAGATCGCCCTGCGTGAGATGGGGATCGTTTTCAAGAATGTAGGGCGGGTTGGACAGGATAAGCTGGAAGCGGTCTTCGCGTTTGAGCAGCGAATACCAGTCGCTCCAGAGAAAGGCGATGCCCACGCCAAATCGCAGCGCGTTGCTCGTTGCCACCGCCAGCGCGTCGCGGGAAATGTCGGAGGCGACAATCTCGGGCTGGTCGAGTTCCAGCGCGAGGGTAATGGCGAGAATGCCGGAACCTGTGCCGAGTTCGAGCACTTTGGGGCGATGGGCAGCGCCAAAATGGGCGACGGCCAGTTCGACGAGCAACTCGGTTTCTGGCCGGGGGATGAGGACGGAAGCGTTGACCTGGAAAGTCCGCCCATAGAATTCGCGCTCCCCAAGCAGATAGGCAACAGGCTCGCCCGCTGCGCGGTGGCCAATGATGTGCTGGAAACTTTCCCACTGGTCGGCGGGCAGAATTTCTTCCGGCCACGCGGCAAGATGGGCTGCCGAAGCGCGGCAAATATGGCGCAGGAGCAAGCGAGCCTCATTGGGCGGAATGCGCTTGCGCGCCCAGGCAAGCGCCCCAGCAATGCTGGTTTCGGCGGGCGCGGTCATGGCTCATCGGCCAGCGCCGCCAGTTGCGCGGACTGGTGCTCGAGAACAAGGGCATCGATGATTTCATCCAAATCACCATCCATGACGGCATCAAGCCGATAGAGCGTGAGATTGATTCGGTGATCCGTCACCCTGCCCTGCGGAAAGTTGTAAGTGCGGATGCGCTCTGAACGGTCGCCGCTGCCGATGAGGCCGCGTCGGGCTGCGGCCTCGGACGCCTGCCGCTCGCGGACACGCGCATCGTTCAGCCTTGCGGCGAGCACGGCCATTGCGCGCGCCTTGTTGCTGTGCTGGCTGCGCTCAGCTTGGCATTCGACCACGAAACCCGTCGGCAAGTGGGTGATGCGCACAGCGGAATCGGTCTTGTTGATGTGCTGCCCGCCCGCGCCGGAAGCGCGGAAAGTATCAATGCGCAGGTCGGCGGGGTTAATCTGGAGTGCTTCAAATTCTTCGGCCTCGGGCATGACGGCCACCGTGCAGGCCGAGGTATGGATGCGCCCTTGGGTTTCGGTGACGGGAACGCGCTGCACGCGATGCCCGCCGGACTCGAACTTGAGACGCGACCAAGCGCCTGCGCCCGCGATGCGGGTAATGACTTCGCGGTAGCCGCCAAGCCCGGATTCGTTTGCCGAAATGATTTCGACTTTCCATCGCTGGCGTTCGGCGTGGCGCGTGTAGAGGCGCAAGAGGTCAGCGGCGAAAAGGGCGGCTTCTTCCCCGCCCGTGCCCGCGCGGATTTCAAGAAAGAGGTTGCGTCCGTCATTAGGGTCACGCGGCAAAAGAGAACGTTGCAGGGTATCTTCAAGCTCGGCGCAGCGGCGTTCCCCTTCAGCCAGTTCGGCCTCGCCCAGTTCGCGCATTTCAGGGTCGGCGAAAAGCTCACGAGCCGTGGCGCAATCCGCTTCGGCCTGATGCAGCGCACGGACGAGGTTGGCAATCGGCTCGATTTCGGCTCGCTCACGCGAAAGTTCCAGAAAACGGCCCATGCCGCGCGCGGTATCGGCTTCGACAAGTTCCCGGTCAAGCTCGCCGAGGCGGTCGAGGAGACGATCCAGCCTGTCACGGATGCTCTGTTTCATTTTTCTTCCGCGCTCCCCGCTCAAGAATCGGGCAGGTCAAAGAGGCGGCGGATGAGTTCCCCGGCTTCCGCGTGGCATTCGCCTTCGGCTTGATTGAGGAAGCGCGTCGGGCCGTGCATCAATTTGTTGGTAATGCCGTGCGAGAGGGCTTCGAGCGCCTTGGCGGGATCGTTGCTGCGCACAAGGAGTTTCAGCGCCCGTTCCAGCTCGGCTTCGCGCACGGATTCGGCATATTGGCGCAGGGTGCGGATGACGGGGACGGCATCGCGTGACTGGCACCAGTGCAGGAAATTGCTGACCTGCGCGTCAATGATGCCCTCAGCTTCAATGACGGCCTGCTGGCGCGATTCCAGACCGGCTTCAACGAGCTGGGCGAGGTCATCGACGGTGTAGAGAAATACGTCATCGAGTGCGCCGACTTCGGCCTCGATGTCACGCGGCACGGCAAGATCGACCATGACCATCGGGCGATGCCGCCGTACCCTGACCGCACGCTCGGCCATGCCCAGCCCCACAATGGGCAGCGGCGAGGCGGTACAGGAGACGACGACATCGAATTCCGGGAGCACCCCGGCAATCGCCTCAATCCTCATCGTCCGGGCATTAAAGCGCCCCGCCAAACCCTGCGCGCGAGCTTCGGTGCGGTTGGCAATGGCAATGGCGCGCGGCTTAGCGCCCGCAAAATGCGCCGCGCACAGTTCAATCATTTCGCCCGCGCCGATGAACAGCACGGACAAATCGTCGATTTTTCCGAAAATCCGTTCTGCCAAGCGCACGGCGGCGGCGGCCATCGAGACGATGTTCGCGCCAATCGCGGTGGTGGAGCGCACTTCCTTGGCGACCGCGAAAGTGCTCTGGAAAAGCCTGTGCAGGAGCACGCCGAGCGTGCCAGCCTCCTCGGCCTGCCGCGCCGCCTCTTTTACCTGCCCGAGGATTTGCGGCTCACCCAGCACCATCGAGTCCAGCCCGCTTGCGACGCGGAAAACATGGCGCACGGCTTCGCGCTCGGGATGGGAGTAAAGATAGGGAGAAATCTCGCCGAGAGGCAAGCGGTGGTAACGCGCCAGCCAGTCCGCCGCGCACTGCGGCTCATTGCCCGCAAAGTAGAGTTCGGTGCGGTTGCAGGTGGAGAGGATGGCCGCCTCGCACACGGTTTGCCCATCCGCCAGTTCGGCCAAGGCGTGTGGCAGGCATCCCGGCCCAAACGCAACCCGCTCGCGGATGGCAAGCGGGGCGGTGTGGTGGTTCAGGCCAAGGGCGAAAAGCTGCATACGGGGTCGCCGTGGTGTGGTAAAGACAGGACGGGCGGAACGCATCGTAACAGGTTTGCCGACGGTTCCAACAGGAAACTGAAATGGCGGAACTCGCGCCGTTTATGGGTACGCAGATGCCCGAATTATTGGCTAAAAATAAAAACGGCTCCCAGAAGTCAGGCTAATGCAGCAACTGGGAGCCATTTTGATTACCCGCCAGCAGGCGGGCAAGAAGGAAAAATCAAATCAGGGCATACGGTAATGGTCCTGCGTCATGAGATCGACGCCGCATTGAAGCCCTTCAATCCAGTCGATAAAGCGATTGACCATCGCCTTGCCCACAAAACGCGCCCCATGCTGCGGCACGATCTGCTCAATATCGAGCTGGCGCACCATATTTGCCCAATAGCGGCAAATTTTGTTGGAAATCATATAACGCCGATGGAAACCGGCCATGAAATCAATATGGGCATCGAAATCGACCACTGGTTTTGCCGCGTCGGCATGGTCAAGCAGCGAAACGCCCAAATCGCCCGAGAACAGTATTTTGGAAATTGGGTCATAAATCTGGAAGTTGCCTTCGGAATGGAGGAAGTGCGCCGGAACGGCTTTCAGCTTGCAATTTCCCAGCGGAACCGCCATACCTTCATCGGGAATACCGATGATGCGGTCGGTATAATTCCGCCCAGTTGTGAAGTGCGGCAAAAAACGCGACCACAGTTTGGAAATCAGCACCCGGCAATTAGTCGTCACCATCCATTTATTGGCCGACGCGATAATGTCCGGGTCTTGGTGCGAAGCAAAAATATAATCAAGGTCACGCGAATAAAAATAGCGCGCCATGCTCATCAACAGACCGTTGTAGGTCATATTGCCGCCCGGTTCGAGCAACGCTCCATGTTCCCCATCAACAATCAGGAACTGATTACACTGCACCGCATGATCTGCGGCTTCGTCGACGAGGTCATAAAAAGCGAGGCATACGTGCCTACCATCGTTGAAAAGTTCAACCGCCATGATATTCAGTTGTCCAAAAAATTCCGCACATGCGGTCACAGGCGCGTACTCTACCGCAGAAGGGCGGCTTGCGTCATCCTACTATCTCCTAATTTCATGGAATCCAACACTTTTCACACTTAACAAGCTCTCATGCCTTCCTCCGATTCCGACGCGCCCCATTCTCCAGCGCCCCTGCCTATCCCTAGCAAAAAACCTCCGCGCCCACGGATGCGCGGCGCACGGCGCATCCTGCCCCTGCTTTCCCTGCGCCACTGGCGCAAGCGCCTGCTGCTCATGGGCGCGGCGCTCGTTGCGGCCACGCTTTGCATCCTGTTTGCCAAGGGCGCGGACAGCGCCTTGGCCTTGCATCAGGCATTGATTCAAGCCCACGCATGGGCGGCGCTTTTCATCGCGCCCGCTGGTTTTGCCGCCATGTCCTGGCTGTCCCTGCGCTTCTTCCCCGGCACGGAAGGCAGCGGCATCCCGCAGTCCATCGCCGCGTCGCTTTCCGAATTGCCCGATGCGCGTCAGCGCCTGCTGTCCGTCCGCATCGCCATCTCCAAAATTTTTCTCACGCTCGGCGGGCTGCTCGCGGGCGCGTCCATTGGGCGCGAAGGCCCTTCCGTGCAGATTGGCGCGTCCGTGATGCACGCGCTGACGAAATTCCGCCGCTTCGGCCACATCGGGTCGAGCCGCGACCTGATTGCCGCAGGCGCGGGCGCGGGCATCGCCGCCGCGTTCAACACCCCGCTCGGCGGCATCATGTTCGCCATCGAAGAAATGTGCCGCTACCGCACCTTCCGCACCAACGGCGCGACCCTCGTCTCGGTCATTCTCGCTGGCTTGGCTTCCTTAGCCATTCTCGGCAACTACAACTACTTTGGCCGCACGGCGGCGAATCTGGCTCTCGGCTGGCCGACTGGCGCATGGCCCGCATTGGTGGCGGGCGTGCTCGGCGGTTTTTTGGGCGGCGGCTTCGCCCGCCTGCTGATTGCCTCCGCGCAGGGTTTGCCCAGCAACGTCAGGCAGATTGCCAGAGCGCGACCGGTTGTTTTCGCCGCCCTCTGCGGCTTTGGGACGGCGCTGCTGGGGCTGCTGAGCGGCGGCAGCATCTATGGCACGGGCTACGCCGAAACACGCGCCGCGCTCGAAGGCGACGCGCAGATTCCGCTCTATTTCATGTTTTTCAAGATGGCGGCGATTTGGCTGGCTTTTGCCGCGCGCATTCCGGGCGGTATATTCGCCCCGTCGCTTGCCGTCGGGGCGGGCATGGGCGCGATCATCGTTGCCTTCATGCCGGAAATCCCAGCCGGAGACCAAGCCGCCATTCTCGTGCTCGGGATGGGCGGATTCCTTGCCGCGATGACCCAGTCGCCCATTACCTCTTTCGTCATCGTCATGGAAATGACCGCCAACCACGAAATGCTGCTGCCGCTCATGGCCACCGCCGTCATTGCCCACGGCATTTCAAAGTCGGTCTGCCGAATGCCGCTCTATCACGCCTTGGCCGCGCCAACCCTCTATCGCGCACAGCACGGCACATCCTGAACCGGCGTTGCCGCGCTTATTCGATGCGCCAATCCAAATCGAACCCCGCCCCGTCATCCGTGCCTAGCGCCCCGGCCAGCCACGGCAGCACCGATTGCAGGCGCTCCGGCAGCACCCACGGCGGATTGACGATATACAGGCCGCTGCCAAACATCCCAAAGCTGTCTCGCGGGGGATGGCTGACCCGAAAGCGCATATCCAGCCAGCTTCCCGCCCCAAGCTCCGCCAATTGCCGCGCCAGCCGCCGAAGATATGGCTCGCCACGCGCCAGCAGCGGATACCAGAGCACGAAACATCCCGTCGCGAACCGCCGCAGCGCCCCGGCAAGCGCATCCGCCACCCGCGCATAATCGGTCTTGACCTCGTAGGACGGGTCAATCAGCACCACGCCCCGGCGCGACGGCGGCGGCAGCAGAGCCGCCAGCCCTGCCAGCCCGTCGCTGCCGCGCACTTGGACGCGGCGCGGCTCGGTGCTGAAAGTCTGCTGCAAGACACGGGCATCTTCGGGATGCAATTCAAAAAGCTGCAAGTGGTCGCGCTCGCGGGCGAATGTCATCGCCACGGCGGGCGAACCGGGATAGAACAGCAGCCGCCCGCCGGGATTGAACTGGCGCACGACTTCCACATAGGCTGCCAGCGGCGGCGGTAGATCGGCGCGGTTCCACAACCGCCCGATTCCAGCGGCGAACTCCCCGGTCTTGCCCGCAATGTCGCTGTCCAGCGCATAGCAGCCCGCGCCCGCGTGCGTATCGATATACGTCCAAGGTTTGTCTTTGCCCCGGTAATACGCCAGCAATTCGCCCAGCACAAAATGCTTGACGACATCGGCGTGGTTCCCGGCATGGAAGGCGTGGCGATAACTCAGCATTCAAGTCTGGAAACAATCGTCCCGGTATCCAGCACTTCCGCAAACAGCCCATTGAGGGCGGCCATATAGGAAGTTTGCACATCAGCCGCCGCCACAGTTTTGCCCGCAAAGGACAAATCCTTAGCAGCACAAGCATCGTGAGCCAGCCAGCAGCTAAAGCCAAGGTCAGCGGCGGCTCGCACGGTGGTATCTACGCACATTTGCGTCATCATGCCGACGACAACCAGATTTGTTATTCCACCGTCCCTCAGTTCCTTGAGTAGAGAGGTTTCTCTGAAAGAATTCGGGTAGTTTTTCTGTATGACTTTTTCATTTTCAATAGGAGCCACGTTTATATGGATATTCGCGCCCTCGGTCTGCGGTAAAAAGGATGTGGCATTTAAGCGGGTTGATATGTGCTGGATATGAAATACTGGCAGTTCCCTATTTCTGAATATATTCAACAGCTTTTCGGCTTTAATGACAGCGGCTTCGCTACCAGCAAGCTCCATTTTGCCGCCGGGAAAATAATCGTTTTGTATATCAATAATCAGTAAAGCATTCATGATTGCTCCTTGTGCAAAAAACAACACAGCGGCGCGGATGCTAACACCTCGCGGCATGGAAACCAGCCAGATTTTGACGGGCAAGAAAAAAACGTGACATCATGCGCCATTCCTGTTCCAAGGAATTCTCCGTTGCACCTGATTTTCATCCATCTATGGAGGCTTCAATGAAAAAGCTGCTCGTTCCCGCCACCCTCCTCGTCGGTCTGCTGTCTGGCTGCGCCAGCACGGAGAAAGCCCCGGTACAGAACGTCGGCGACCCCGCTCCCCCGCAGGCTTCCGCCCTGCTCGCGCCGACGCAGGGCAACACCGTTCAGGGAAACATCCTTTTTAAGCAAGAAGCCGAAGGCATCAGGGTCATTGCCGAAATAAGCGGACTCACGCCCGGCTCGCATGGCTTCCATATCCATGAAAAAGGCGATTGCAGCGCCCCAGATGCCACCAGCGCCGGCGGGCACTTCAACCCCCATCAGACCGCGCACGGCAAGGCGGGCGCTGGCCACGCGGGCGATTTGCCCTCGCTGGAAGCCGATGCCAGCGGCAATGCCAGCCTCAATGTCGTTCTGGGCAGCATTACGTTCAGCGGCGAAGCCAGCATCATCGGTCGCGGCCTGATCGTCCACGCCGCCCCGGATGACTACACCACCCAGCCCACTGGCAACGCCGGCGCGCGTGTCGCCTGTGCCGTCATCCAGAAAGACTGAACGCGACACCGCCGCTTACGGCAAACAAGCAACGCAGCGCCCTTTCGCTCCTTGCGGAAGGGCGCTTGTTTATTCGCTCAACAATGCAGCGCCCGTTTGTCGCAAGCCAGCGCCGCTTCGTGAAGGGCTTCTGAGAGCGTCGGATGCGCGTGGCAGATGCGGGCGAGGTCTTCCGAAGCGCCCGCGAATTCCAGCGCGACAACCGCTTCCGCGATGAGGTCGGACGCGCCCGAACCGATGATGTGGACGCCCAAGACGCGATCCGTGGCGGCATCCGCCAATATCTTGACGAAGCCTTCCGCCGCGCCGATGCCGAGGGCGCGGCCATTGGCGAGGAAAGGCGCTTTACCTGTCTTATAGGCGATACCCGCCGCTTTCAATTCCCGCTCGTTTTTCCCGACCCAAGCGATTTCCGGGGAGGTGTAAATCACGCCGGAGATGGCGTCCAAGTTGACATGCCCCGCCTGTCCGGCAATGCGTTCGGCCACCTGCACCCCTTCTTCCATCGCCTTGTGCGCCAGCATCGGCCCGCGCACGACATCGCCAATCGCCCAGACGCCCGGAAGGTTGGTCTTGCAATGGGCATCCACTTCGATCTGCCCCCGCGCGTTCAGCTTCAAACCCACCGCGTCCGCGTTCAGCCCTTCGGTATTGGGAACACGCCCCACGGAGACGATGAGGCGATCGGCCTCAATCCGTGCCGCTTTGCCGTCTTTGTCGGCATAGGAAATGGCAACGCTCTTTTTGCCAACTTTGACCTCATTGACCTGAACGCCCGTCTGGATGGACAGCCCTTGCTTGGTGAAAATTTTCAGAGCTTCTTTAGCCACGTCGGCATCTGCAAAGGGAAGAAAATCCGGCAAGGCTTCAAGAATCGTGACCTCCGAACCCAAGCGCCGCCAGACGGAACCCATTTCCAGCCCGATGACGCCCGCGCCGATGATGGCGAGCTTCTTTGGGACGGCATCCATGTCGAGCGCACCCACGTTGTCGCAGACGATTTTGTTGTCGACAGGCACATTGGGCAGATGCCGCGCGCTGGAGCCGGTCGCAATGATGACTGCCTTCGCCTCGACTTCTTCCTTGCCAACCGCCAGCTTCCAGCCATTCGCGGTTTTGCCGACAAACGCGCCGTGGCCTGCCAGGAAAGCAACTTTGTTTTTCCTGAAAAGCGCCTTGATGCCGCCAGTAAGCTGGTCGACGATGCCGTTTTTGCGGGCCAGCATCTTCTGGACGTTGATTTTCGGGGCGCTGATTTCAATGCCCTGTCCAGCGAAAGCGTGAGCCGCTTCTTCGTAGAGGTGCGAAGTGTGGAGCAGCGCCTTAGAGGGGATGCAGCCGACATTGAGGCACGTGCCGCCCAGCCTCGGCTCGCCTTTGGGGTCGGCATAAGGGTTGGATTCGCAGCACGCGACATTGAAGCCTAGCTGCGCGGCGCGGATGGCGGCCACATAGCCGCCGGGGCCGCCGCCGATGACGAGGATGTCAAATTCTTTTAGCATAATGAACTTTCTCCCGAAAACAAAACCGCGCCAATGCTTGGCGCGGAACGCCGTCAGGCTGTATTCAAGGGTTGGGTGATGGGCATCAAATATCCAGTATCAGCCGTGCCGGGTCTTCCAGGGCTTCTTTCATTGCCACCAGCCCGAGAACGGCTTCCCGTCCGTCGATGATGCGGTGGTCATAAGACAGCGCCAAGTAGTTGATGGGGCGGATGACGACTTGCCCGTTTTCGGCAACTGGACGGTCCTTGGTGGCGTGGATGCCGAGGATGGCCGATTGCGGCGGGTTGATGATGGGGGTGGACATCATGGAGCCGAACACGCCGCCGTTGGAAATGGAGAACGTGCCGCCAGTCAGTTCCTCAATGGACAGTTTGCCGTCCTTCGCCTTTTCGCCAAATTCGGCGATTTTGAGTTCGATTTCGGCCACCGTGAGGATTTCGGCGTTGCGCAGAATAGGCACGACGAGGCCGCGCGGGCTGCCCACGGCAACGCCAATGTCAATGTAGCCGTGGTAGATGATGTCGCTGCCGTCAATCGAGGCGTTCAGGATTGGATACCGCCTGAGCGCCGCGACGGCGGCCTTGACGAAGAAGGCCATGAATCCAAGCCGCACGCCGTGGGCTTTTTCAAACTTCTCGCCATATTGCTTGCGCAGCGCCATGACGGGCGCCATGTTCACTTCGTTGAACGTGGTGAGGATGGCGTTTTCGTTCTTGGACTGAATCAGGCGCTCGGCAATGCGGGCGCGCAGGCGGGTCATGGGAACGCGCTCTTCAGGGCGGTCGCCGATGAAGGCCACGGCAGGCAACGGCGCGGCGGCGGGCTTCGCCGGAGCGGGCAACGTTCGCGCCGCCACGGCATCTTCCTTGGTAACGCGACCGCCCCGTCCCGTGCCGCTCACGGCGGCGGCGGGAATGCCTTTTTCTTCCAGTATCTTGCGCGCGGCGGGGCTAGGCTCGCCCGCCGCTGCGCCTTGAACCGGCGGCACGGCGGATGCGGGCTGCGCGGCGGGAGCGTCTGCGGACGCTTTCGCCTCCGTGTCGATTCGGGCAATCAGGTCGCCCGACGTAACGGTTTCCCCGTCGTTTTTAACGATTTCAACGAGAACGCCGTCTGCGGGCGCGGGTGTTTCGAGCACCACCTTGTCGGTTTCAATGTCGATCAGGTTCTCATCGCGCGAAACGGCTTCTCCGGCTCTCTTATGCCAAGCGACAAGGCTGGCCTCGGACACAGACTCGGAGAGCTGCGGTACTTTGACTTCGATCAGCATGGGTTTGTCCTCTGCGCTTATTGGATGTTGGGCGATTGCGGCGTCGTTTCCTGAATCGGCCCAAACGCGTGTTCAATGATGTCTTTCTGCTGCTGCAAGTGCCTGGCAAAGTAGCCCACGGCGGGCGAAGCGGCGGCGGGACGGCTGACCAGCAGCAGCATCCGGCGGCGAGTGCCCAGAACGTTGGAAAGATGCTGGCGTGAAGCCAGCCAGTACCAAGCGCCTTGGTTGCGCGGCTCTTCCTGGCACCAAACGACTTCCTTCGCGTTGGGGAACTGTTCAATCGCGGCGGCAAAATCCTGCATCGGGAAGGGATAAAGCTGTTCGATGCGAACCAGCGCGGCATCGGCAATTTTTTGCTCACGCCGATAAGCGAGCAGTTCGTAGTAGAGCTTGCCCTGGCACAGCACGATGCGCTTGACCTTCTTGCGGTCGAGCGCCTCGACCTCGGGAATCACGGTCTGGAACCGCCCCGTGGCGAATTCCTCGATGCTCGACACGGCCTCTTTGTGGCGCAGCAGCGATTTCGGCGCGATGACGACCAAGGGCTTGCGCAGCTTGCGCATCATCTGGCGGCGCAACAGATGGAAAATCTGCGCGGGCGTGGATGGCACGCAAACTTGCCAGTTGTTTTCCGCCGCGAGGTTCATGAAGCGTTCCGGGCGCGCGGAGGTGTGCTCCGGCCCCTGCCCTTCATAGCCATGAGGCAGCAGCAAGGTCAGCCCCGTGATGCGCCCCCATTTGGCTTCGCCCGAAGAAATGAACTGGTCGACGACGACCTGCGCGCCGTTCAGGAAATCGCCAAATTGCGCTTCCCAGACGACAAGCTCGTTCGGCTCCGTGGTCGCGTAGCCATATTCAAAGCCCAAGACACCTTCTTCGGAAAGCACCGAATCGAAGCACTGAAACCGCGCCTGCCCGTCCTGAATGTGCGCCAGCGGCATGTAGACGCCTTCTTCGCGCTGCTTGCGTTTTTGGTCGTGCAGGATGGCATGGCGGTGGAAGAAAGTTCCCCGACCAACATCCTCGCCCGAAATGCGCACGCCGAACCCTTGCGCCAGCAAACTGGCGTAGGCAAGGTTCTCGCCCATGCCCCAGTCGATAGGCAATTCGCCGCGCCCCATCGCGGCACGGTCTTCGATGATTTTCTGCACGCGGGAGTGCAGCGCGAAGCCTTCCGGTATCGTGGTGATGGCCTGCGCGAGGCGGCGGACTTCCTTGGCGGGAATCGCGGTATGCGCCTCGTCGGTGTAGGGCTGCCGGAGATAGGGCGCCCAGTCCGCCGAAAACTGGCGGTTGTAGCCAGAAAGCACCGGGTTATGGAGCAGTTCGCCACGGTCGAGATGCTCGCGGTATTTGGCCACCATCCCTTCCGGTTCATCAGCGGCCAGCGTGCCTTCGGCCAGCAGGCGGTCAGCGTAGAGCTTGCGCGTGCCGGGATGTTTCTGGATGACTTGATACATCATCGGCTGCGTGACCATCGGCTCGTCCTGCTCGTTATGCCCAAGCTTGCGGAAACAGAAGATGTCGATGACCACGTCCTTCATGAATTCCTGACGGAACTCGATGGCCAGCCGGGTGACGAAGGCCACGGCTTCCGGGTCGTCGCCATTGACGTGGAAGATCGGCGCTTCGACCAGCTTGAAGATGTCCGTGCAGTAGAGTGAGGAGCGCAGGTCGCGCAGATGGGACGTGGTGAAGCCAATCTGGTTGTTGATGACCACATGGACGGTTCCGCCTGTGCCATAGCCCCGCGTCTGGGAGAAATTGAGCGTTTCCTGATTGACGCCCTGCCCCGCCACGGCGGAATCGCCATGTATCAAGACGGGCAAAACCTGGCGCTTGGCAGCGTCCCCGCCACGGCGGTTCTGGCGCGCGTAGACGGAACCTTCCACGACCGGGTTGATGATTTCCAAGTGCGAGGGATTAAACGCCAGCACAAGGTGCATCGGCCCGCCGGGGGTCATGACATCGCTGGAAAAGCCCATGTGGTACTTGACATCGCCAGCGGAGAGGTCGGCCTTGACCTTGCCTTCAAACTCAGAGAAGAGCATGGAAGGCGACTTGCCCAGAATATTGACCAGGACATTGAGCCGCCCACGATGCGCCATGCCAAGCACCGTTTCCGACACGCCGAGCTTGCCCGCAACGCGCAAAAGCTCGTCCATCGCGACAATCGTCGATTCGCCGCCTTCGAGCGAAAAACGCTTCTGCCCCACGTAGCGGGTGTGCAGGTAGCGTTCCAGCGTCTCTGCGGCGGTCAGGCGCTCCAGAAGATGGCGCTTGCCTTCCGGCGTGAAATCCGGCGTGGCCCGGACGCTTTCCAGCCGCTCCTGTATCCATCGCTGCTGCGCCGCGTTGGAGATGTGCTGATACTCGACGCCGATGTTCCCGCAGTAGGTCTGGCGCAGCGCCTCAAGAATATCGCGCAACGTGGCGCGGTCTCCCGAAACGCCCTTGAAATTGCCTGCGCTGAACGTCTTGGACAAATCGGCTTCGGTAAACCCGTAATGCGAAGGCTCAAGCTCGTCGATTTGGAGCCGCTCGGCCCGCTTGAGCGGGTCAAGGCTGGCGCGGCGGTTGCCAAGATGGCGGTGGGCGGCAATCAACTGCTGGACATCGGCCTGGAGCTTGTTTTCGCCCTCGGCGCTCGCCGTGCGCACCGGGCCGCGCTTGGCCAGTTGCTCAAAAGCGGTGATGACCGGCCCGTGAGCCACATCGCGCACCGCCGCGCCCGCCTGAGCCTGAAAATGGTCGAAATACGCGCGCCAGCGCCCATCGACCGAATCAGGGTCAGCCAGATAGTTTTCGTAAAGCTCTTCGATGAAAGGCGCATTCGACCCAAACAGATAGGACGTGCCTTGAAGTTCCTTTTCTCTCATATCGAAACCACCTGCCAATTTGATGCGCGGCTGCCGATTAGGCAATGCCGCAGCTTATGCAAGGGACATGCCTATGACATATCCACCAAAAGAGAAAAACGGGACAGCCCGCAAGCCTGTCCCGCGTTCAACCGAATGACGTGCAACATCGCGTTTTTATGCCTCTCCCGCAAGTGCAGAAGGGGCGAGAAACGGCATCAGGAAATCTGGAAAATTCAAGATGCGCCCGCTTCTCGCCGGACTTGCTGCCCAAGGGCATGGCACGGAACAAAGCCTTCCGTGCCAGCCTCGATCAACGTCTGCCAATCTCCGGGACATCGCGGCGGGCAGCGCCAATGTAAAGCTGGCGCGGACGCCCGATCTTGTATTCCGGGTCGGTAATCATCTCTTCCCACTGCGCCAGCCAGCCCGCCGTCCGCGCCAGGGCGAAGATGCAGGTGAACATGGTGGTGGGAATGCCAAGCGCCTTCTGGACGATGCCGGAGTAGAAGTCCACGTTCGGGTAGAGCTTCTTCTCGATGAAGTATTCGTCTTCAAGGGCAATCTTTTCGAGCTTCTGGGCGAGCTTGAACAGGCGGTCGTTTTCCAGCCCCAGTTCGGCCAGCACATCGGCGCACACTTTGCCCATGAGCTTGGCGCGCGGGTCGAAGTTCTTGTAGACGCGATGCCCGAAGCCCATCAGCTTGAAGCTGTCGCTCTTGTCCTTGGCGCGGTTGATGTACTCGCCGACTCTGGACACGTCGCCGATTTCTTCGAGCATTTGCAGGCAAGCCTCATTCGCGCCGCCGTGCGCCGGCCCCCACAGGCAGGAGATGCCCGCCGCGACGCAGGCAAAGGGATTCGCGCCGGAAGAACCCGCCAAGCGCACCGTGGAGGTGGAAGCGTTCTGCTCGTGGTCGGCATGCAGAGTGAAGATGATGTCGAGCGCACGGGCGAGCACCGGATTGGCACGGTACTCCTCGCAAGGCACGCCGAACATCATGTACATGAAATTCGAGGCGTAATCGAGGTCGTTCCTCGGATACATGAACGGCAAGCCAGTCACGTAGCGGTAGGCCAGCGAAACGATGGTCGGCAGCTTGGCGATGATGCGATGGAAGCAAACGTCCCGATGCTCGACCTTGGAATAGTCCATGTCCCGGTGGTAGAACGCCGAGAGCGCCCCCACCACGCCGACGATGACCGCCATCGGGTGCGCGTCGCGACGGAAACCGTTGTAGAAGCGGGTCAATTGGTCATGCACCAGCGTATGGTTACGGATGGTGTTTTCAAACTTGATTTTCTCATCTGCGTCCGGCAGTTCGCCGTTGCGCAGCAGGTAAGCCACTTCCAGAAAGCTGCATTTTTCGGCCAATTGCTCGATGGGATAGCCGCGATACAGCAGCTCGCCCTTGTCGCCGTCGATGAAAGTGATGTGGGACTGGCAACTGGCGGTCGACAAAAAGCCGGAGTCATAGGTGAAATGGCCTGTCTTGCCGCCCAAGGTGCGGATGTCGATGACATCATTCCCGTGCGTGCCTTTCAGTATCGGAAATTCGGACGCCTTGCCGTCGATGGTCAAGCTAGCTGTGCGTTGTTCGCTCATGGGGGTTCTCCTCCTCGTGTTGTGAATGTCTCTGGTTTGCTCCAGAAGTACAGCGGGTTTCGTGACAACGGATTCCGTTTCTAAACTCCCGGCATGGGGACTGTGACCGTATGGATGCCTAAATGTTTCAGCATCGCTTTAACTGCGCGACCACCCCTTGCCAGCGGGCGACCTCGCAGGGCTTGCTTCCGTTGATGAACGCCCACAAATCGTAGTCGTCACAGCGCAGCAAGTCCTCAAGGTCAGCCACCTGACTGTCATCAAGGCGGTCAAACTCCTGCTCCAAAAAACGCGCCAGCACCAAGTCCAGTTCCAGCAAGGACCTGCGGCACTGCCAGCGCACTTTTCCTCTGTTGATTGCCATTGCTCAAACCATCCGGCTCACCATCATTTCTTTGATTTTGTTGATGGCTCGCGTAGGGTTCAGGCTCTTCGGGCACACTGCGACGCAATTCATGATCGTGTGGCAGCGGAACAGCCTATACGGGTCTTCAAGGTCGTCCAGCCGCTCGCTGGCCGCTTGGTCGCGTGTATCGGCGATGAAGCGATAGGCGTTGAGCAAGCCCGAGGGGCCGACAAACTTGTCCGGGTTCCACCAGAACGACGGGCAGGCCGTTGAACAGCACGCGCACAAAATACATTCATACAGCCCATTAAGCTCTTCGCGCTCCTCCGGGCTTTGCAGGCGCTCGCGCTCGGGCGGCGGCTCGTCGTTGATGAGATAGGGCTTGACCGAATGGTACTGGTTGAAAAACTGGGTCATGTCCACGATCAGGTCGCGGATGACCGGCAGCCCCGGCAAAGGCCGCAGGACAATGGGCTGAGCCAATCCATCGACATCGGTCAAACAGGCCAGTGCGTTAGTGCCATTGATGTTGACCGCGTCCGACCCGCACACGCCCTCGCGGCACGAACGGCGGAACGACAGGCTGTCGTCCTTGGCCTTGAGTTTTACCATCGCGTCCAGCAGTTTTTTGTCGGTGGAATCCAGTTCCACCGAAATATCCTGCATGTAGGGCTTGGCATCCTTGTCAGGGTCGTAGCGATATATCTTGAAATGAACGGTACGCTTGCTCGTCTGCATGGGTGTTCCTCTTCTTTGCGCTTTGGCTCAATACGTCCGCTTGGCGAGCGCGATTGGCTCGACATCGTCGGACAAAGGCTTCAGGTGCACCGGCTTATATTCCAGGCGGTTGTCCGCGCTGAACCACAGGGTGTGTTTGAGCCAGTTCTGGTCATCGCGCCCGTTCGGATGCTCGGGCGTATCCGGCGCGTCGTCTCGGACATGCGCGCCACGCGACTCTTTGCGCGCCTCGGCGGAAATCATCGTCGCCTTGGCGACTTCGATCATGTTGTCCAGTTCCAGAGCTTCTTGGCGCGCGGTGTTCCAGACCTTGGATTTGTCGTTGATATAGGTGCTCTTCGCGCTCTCGGCCACGTCCATGATGCGGGTCACGCCTTCCGTGAGCAGTTCCTTGAAACGGAACACCCCGGCGTGTTTCTGCATCGTGCGCTGCATGGACAAGCGGACATCATTGACAGAATGGCCTTCTTTTTGCGATTCCAGCCGCGCCAGCCGCGCCAGCGACCTGTCAGCGGCATCCTCCGGCAAAGGCTTGAGGTCAAGCTGACCCGCCTTGAAGTCCGCGACCACGGATTCGCCCGCAGACTTGCCGAACACTAGAAGGTCAAGCAGCGAATTGGTTCCAAGCCGGTTCGCGCCATGAACCGAGGCGCAGGCACACTCGCCCGCCGCGTAAAAGCCATGCACGGGCGATGCCAAATCGCCGCCTTCCGGCTGCACGACCTGCCCTTTGTAATTAGTCGGAATCCCGCCCATTTGGTAATGGCAGGTCGGCACAACAGGAATCGGCGCTTTGATAGGGTCGACACCCGCGAAGCGGATTGAAATCTCGCGGATGCCTGGCAACCGCTTCATGATGATTTCGGGCGACAGGTGCGTAATGTCGAGCAGCACGTAATCCTTGTCGGAACCGCAGCCCAGCCCCGCGTTGATTTCCGTCACCATCGAGCGCGACACCACGTCGCGGGAAGCCAAGTCTTTCAGGTTGGGCGCGTAGCGTTCCATGAAACGCTCTCCCTTGGCATTGCGCAGGATACCGCCCTCGCCCCGAACGCCTTCGGTAATCAGCACTCCCGCCCCAGCAACGCCGGTCGGGTGGAATTGCCAAAATTCCATGTCCTCCAGCGGGATGCCCGCCCGCGCCACCATCCCAAGGCCGTCGCCCGTGTTGGTAAATGCGTTGGTCGAAGAATAGAAAATCCGGCCAGAGCCGCCCGTGGCAAAAATCGTCGCCCGCGAATGGAAAACCGACACCTCGCCTGTTTCCAGTTCCAGCGCGGTCACGCCGAGCACATTGCCCGCCGCGTCGCGGATGAGGTCGAGTGCCATCCATTCAACGAAAAACTGCGTCCGCGCACGCACGTTGCGCTGATAGAGCGCGTGCAGCATGGCGTGGCCCGTGCGGTCAGCCGCCGCGCAGGAACGCATCACCGGGGACTTGCCGTAGTTCATGGAATGCCCGCCAAACGGGCGCTGGTAGATTTTGCCATTGTCGGTTCGGTCAAACGGCATACCGTAGTGCTCAAGCTCGACGACGACCTCGTTGGCCTTTTTGCACATGAACTCAATAGCGTCTTGGTCGCCCAGCCAGTCCGACCCCTTGACCGTGTCGTACATATGCCAGTGCCAGTGATCCTCGGTGCTGTTGCCCAAAGATGCCGCCACCCCGCCCTGCGCGGCGACAGTGTGCGAGCGGGTCGGAAACACCTTGGAAAGCACGGCGGTTTTCAGACCCGCCTCGGATAACTGTAAGGCAGCGCGCAGGCCAGCGCCTCCCGCACCGACAATGACCGCATCGAAAGTACGTTTTGCGACGTTCACGCTCACAGCCTCCAAAGAATCCGCACAGCCCATCCGGCATAGCCGACGAGCAGGAAAAGAACGACCAGATGCAGCGCCAGCCGCACCCCGGCATGTTTCACGTAATCCATCCAGATGTCGCGCATCCCAATCCAAACGTGATAGATGAGCGAGACGATGAACAGGAAAACGAAAAACTTGACGCAAGCCGACGAGAACAGCCCAGACCATGCTTCATAGTTGAAAGCAAACTCGGGGCAGAAAAGCGCGTAAGCGGCAAAAACAAGCGTAAACAGCGCCATGTAAATGGCGGTCGCCCGCTGCACGAGCCAGTCCTTGATGCCGTAATGCGCGCCAACAACGGTACGCTTCACCATAGCAAGCCTCCGATCACAACGGTCAGCGTCAGGCTCACGGTCACGACCGCCGACGCGGATTTGCGCGCGGAGGGCAAATCCAGCCCTTTGTCAATATCAAGGAACAGATAGCGGATGCCGGCACAGAAATGATGCAGGTACGCCCACAACAGCCCCAGCAGCACGAGCTTTGCCAGCGGATGGGCAATGATTGCCCTGAACGTCTCAAACGAAGATTGGCTGCCCAAGCTCAAGTCGAGCAGGCAGATCAAGAACGGCAGCAGCAAAAATAGCCCCGCCCCGGTAACCCGATGCACAATGGATACGATGCCCGGAAATGGCAACCGTATCTGCCACAGCGCCAGATGCTTTGGCCTTTTATGTACTGCTTCAGTCATGAACCCTCCCGTGGGACAACGAAACAAAGAAAAAAGGTGGCGAACCGCAAAAACGAATTCCGAATGCAACAAACCGTTATGCCAAATCGTTCAGATAGAAATGCTCAGCCGTTGAATACACTCCCCGCCGCCATTCCACCGGCCTATCTCCATACGTGTATGTTACCCGCTCGACCGACAGGAGCGGCGTACCTTCATCCACCTGAAGCAGTTCGGCAGCCGCGCGGTCAGCGGCCACGGCGCGGATGCGTTCCTTGGCGCGGATCATCCGCAGCCCAAAGCGGGTTTCAAACAACGAGTAAAGCGAGCTGTTCCAGACTTGAAGCATCTCCATGTCCAAGCCCCGGTAAAGTTCTTCGGGCAGATAGATTTCATCGCCCACGACAGGCTTGCGCCCAAATTGCAGCACCCGGCGCAAAATGATGATCGCCGCCCCCGGCTCGATGCGCAGGACGCGGGCAGCTTCAGAGCCGGCCTTGGCTCGCCAGCAATCAATCGGGATGCTTTTTGGATGGGCAAGCAGTTCGCTTTCTTCCGGGACGAGCCGCAAAAAACGAAACATCTGGCGCGGATCCGTGTGCGAGGCCACATAAGTGCCCCTGCCCTGCCTGCGCACAAGGATATTGTCCGCCGCCATCTCGTCAATCGCCTTGCGCACCGTGCCTTGCGAAACGTTGAAACGCGCCGCCAGTTCTTGTTCGCTTGGGATGACTTGGCCAGGACGCCACTCTCCCGACTCGAGTGCCTGCAAGATCAGCCCCCTGATCTGCCGATAAAGCGGACTGAATGTGGGTGAAATTTGTGCCATTCAGACATTGGAGCACAAAAAATCACTAACGTCCATAGTTATCAGATGTCTTATATATCACTTATCTTACATAAAAGATAAGTTACATTAACTCTCGTTTACCATTAACATATGGTTTTGGTCTCGCCTGATATGGCGTAGAATCCGCACCCGCACCACACACTGAAGGAGAGAGAATCCCATGAGCAAGCCCCCTATCCGTGTTGCCGTCACCGGCGCTGCTGGCCAAATCGGCTATGCCCTGCTGTTCCGCGTCGCCAGCGGTGAAATGCTTGGCAAAGACCAGCCCGTCATCCTGCAACTGCTCGACCTGCCCCAAGCCCAGAAAGCCCTTCAGGGCGTCATCATGGAACTGGACGACTGCGCTTTTCCGCTTCTGGCGGACATCATCGCCACCGATGACCCCAATGTCGCCTTCAAAGATGCCAAAGTTGCCTTGCTGGTTGGCGCGCGCCCACGCGGCCCCGGCATGGAGCGCAAAGACCTGCTGACCGAAAACGCCAAGATTTTCACCGTGCAGGGCGCGGCCATCGGCCAATATGCCGACCCCGACTGCAAGGTGCTGGTCGTGGGCAACCCATGCAACACCAATGGCTACATTGCCAAGGAAATCGCGGTGAAGACCGGGCGCGTTCCAGCAAAGAATTTCACCGGCATGCTGCGCCTCGACCACAACCGCGCCCTGTCGCAACTGGCCGCCAAATCGAAGCGCCCCGTTTCCAGTCTGAAAAACATGGCCGTCTGGGGCAACCATTCGCCCACCATGTACGCCGATTACCGTTTCGTCACCTCCAACGGCGACAAGGTCAAGAACCTCGTCAACGATGACGTATGGAACAAGGACGTTTTCCTGCCCACCGTTGGCAAGCGCGGCGCGGCGATCATCGAAGCCCGTGGCCTTTCCTCCGCCGCTTCCGCAGCCAACGCGGCCATCGACCACATCCGCGACTGGGTGCTCGGCTCGAAAGGCGAATGGGTCACGATGGGCGTACCCTCCGACGGTTCCTACGGCATCCCGGAAGGCATTGTCTTTGGCTTTCCCGTCACCACCGAAAACGGCGAATACAAAATCGTCCAAGGGCTTGAAATCGACGAGTTTTCACGTGAGCGCATCACCAAAACGCTCAACGAACTGCTCGAAGAGCGCGATGGCGTGAAAGACCTGCTCGCCTGATTTCCGGCCTAGAACCGTTTCAACAAAAAGCGCGCGGACTTCCCGTCCACGCGCTTTTTTCATTGCCCCGCCGCCACCGACTGGCTATGGAGGCCAGCGCGGATTTTCTCCTGGCAGCCAAAAACGCATCGCTTGACATTCCTCTCCCCCTCCATATAATGCGCGCTTCACCCAAAAAGCGCCCGTAGCTCATCTGGATAGAGTACTTGGCTACGAACCAAGGGGTAGGAGGTTCGAATCCTTCCGGGCGCGCCAAAAAAACACAGATTTCACGCGCCGCGATAGCGCCCGCTCCTCCAAGCCGTTATAGTCTCCCGACAATTAAACCGAGCCATCTGGAGAGAGACAGCCTATGACCATCTACGCCTTGGACGGACTCAAGCCCATGATCGGCGAAGGTTCGTGGATTGCCCATAACGCAACGATCATCGGCGACGTGCGCATCGGGCGCGATGTCAGCATCTGGTACAACGTTGTCATTCGCGGCGACAATGCGCCCATCGAGATTGGCAACGGGACGAACATTCAGGACGGTTCTATCCTCCATAACGACGAAGACATTCCGCTGGCCATCGGCGAGGGCGTGACTGTCGGACACATGGCCATGCTGCACGGCTGCACCATCGGCGACGGCTGCCTAATCGGCATCAACGCCGTCGTGCTCAACAACGCCGTCATCGGCAAAGACTGCCTCATCGCCGCGAAGGCGCTGATTCCCGAAGGCAAAACCATCCCGGAACGCTCGCTGGTCGTCGGCTCGCCCGGACGGATACTGCGCACGCTCACCGATGAAGAAATCATGCGCTTGCGCGGAAACGCCCGTCACTATGTCGAAAACGCCAGCCGCTTTCAGGCTGGGCTTCATGAACTGAGCAACGCGAGCAAGCCATGCTGAACTTAGCGAAAACGCCTCTCTCTTCAACCGTCCGGCAATGGACGCGCCGCGTTTTCCCGTTGCTGGCCTGCGTCTTTTTTGCCGCCTGTTCCATTGCGCCGACGGGGCATGTTTATAAAGACATGCTGGATGACGACGAGAAATATTCTCCGTTCGCAAAGTATTTCGTTCTCGACGACCCGTCGCACCGCAAGGAAATCGTCATGCGTTCGATGAGCCTTGTCGGGACGAAATACCAGTGGGGCGGCGACAACCCCAACGAAGGAATGGATTGCAGCGGTTTGGTCACTTATGTGGTGGAACAGGCGAGCCACCGGAGCCTGCCGCACCACGCGGCTACCATCGCCGTCATGACGCGCCCAATCAAGCGCAATGAACTCGCCCCCGGCGATCTCGTCTTCTTCAACACGATGAGGCGGCGCCATTCCCACATGGGCGTCTACATCGGCGACAGCCGCTTTGTGCACGCCCCGGCTCCCGGCCAGAAAGTGCGCATTGATTCGCTCAAGACCCGTTACTACACAGAGCACCTCGACGGCCTGCACACCTTTGCGCCCAAACGCTGAGGAAATGCGCGGCGCATGAATACGTTCTGAGCGCCCGGCATACGTCGGCACAGCGCAGAAGGCAGCGCCTGGCTGCTATACTCACGCGCTTCTGACCACGCCTTTGTTCGCCATGCCCGCCCCAATCGAAAGCCGCATCGCCGAAGAACTCGGCGTTTCCACGCATCAGGTTGCCGCCGCCGCCCGCCTGTTCGACGATGGCGCAACAGTGCCTTTCGTTGCGCGTTACCGCAAGGAAGCCACGGGCGGGCTGGACGACACGCAGCTCCGAACGCTTGCCGAGCGGCTGGCTTACCTGCGTGAAATGGAAGAGCGCCGCGCAACGGTGCTTGCGTCCATCGAAGAGCAGGGCAAACTGACGACGCAATTGCGCGAAGAAATCGAATCTGCCGAAACCAAGCAACGGCTGGAAGACCTCTATCTGCCTTACAAGCCAAAGCGCCGCACAAAAGCGCAGATTGCCCGCGAGGCGGGGCTTGCGCCGCTGGCCGAGGCGCTGCTCGCCGACCCGTCGCTTTTACCGGAACAGACCGCGCTTGAATATCTAAACCCGGACGCGGGTTTCACCGATGCGAAGGCGGCGCTCGACGGAGCGCGGCAAATCCTGATGGAAACCTTCTCGGAAGATGCCGCCCTGCTGGGCGAACTGCGCCAGCTTCTCTATACCAAGGGGGAAATCCGCTCCACGGTGGAGAAAGGCAAGGAAGAAGCCGGCGCGAAATTCCGCGACTGGTTCGATTTCCGCGAGCCATTTGCCGCGATGCCTTCGCACCGGGCGCTGGCCTTGCTGCGCGGACGCAACGAGGGCATTTTGAAACTCGCGCTCGACCTGTCCCGCCCGGACGGAGACAGCAACGCCCCGCACCCTTGCGAGCAGCGCATCGCCGCCCACTTCGGCATCCGCAATCTTGGCCGCCCTGCCGACAAATGGCTCGCCGATACCGCCCGCTGGGCATGGACGGTGAAAATATCGCTTTCGCTCGAATTCGACCTGATGGGCGCGTTGCGCGAACGTGCCGAAGAGGAAGCCATCCGAGTCTTTGCCCGCAACCTGAAAGATTTGCTGCTCGCCGCCCCGGCGGGGGCGCGTTGCGTGATGGGGCTTGATCCCGGCATCCGCACGGGGGTCAAAGCGGCAGTGGTGGATGCCACGGGAAAGCTGCTGGATACGGCAACGGTCTACCCATTCGAGCCGCGCCGCGACCGCGCCGGGGCGCTCGCCACGCTTTCGGCGCTGGCGCAGAAACACACGGTAGAGCTTGTCGCCATCGGCAACGGCACGGCTTCGCGTGAAACGGACGAACTAGTGGCCGAATTGTGCGCGAGCCAGCCCACATTGCGGCTCACGTGGATTGTGGTCTCAGAAGCGGGCGCGTCGGTGTATTCGGCCTCCGAACTGGCCGCCCGTGAATTCCCGTCCTTGGACGTTTCCCTGCGCGGAGCGGTGTCGATTGCCCGCCGCCTACAAGACCCGCTGGCGGAACTGGTGAAGATTGAACCCAAGTCAATTGGCGTTGGGCAGTATCAGCACGATGTCAACCAAGGGCAACTGGCACGGAGCCTCGATGCGGTCATCGAAGATTGCGTGAACGCGGTGGGCGTTGACGTCAACACGGCTTCCGCGCCGCTGCTGGCGCGAATCTCGGGGCTGAACACGCTGCTGGCGGGCAACATCGTCGCGCACCGCGACAGCAACGGCCCTTTCAGAAATCGCCGCGCCCTGCTGGATGTCACCCGCCTTGGGCCGAAAACTTTCGAGCAGGCAGCGGGCTTTTTGCGCATCCAGAACGGGGACAACCCGCTCGACGCTTCCGCCGTGCACCCGGAAGCCTATCCGCTCGTGGAACGCATCCTGACCAAAACGAACAAAAACATGCGTGCCTTGATGGGCGACACGCCTTTCGTCAAAACAATCAACGCCGCCGACTTCACGGACGAGCGTTTCGGACTGCCGACGGTCAGGGACATTCTCGCGGAACTGGAAAAACCCGGACGCGACCCGCGCCCGGAATTCCGTACCGCGAATTTCCATGACAGCATCCGCTCGCCCGCCGACCTCGCTGCCGGAATGCTGCTTGAAGGGGTCGTCACCAACGTCACGAATTTCGGCGCGTTCGTAGACATCGGCGTGCATCAGGACGGGCTAGTGCACATCTCGGCACTGGCCGACCGCTTCGTGAAAGACCCGTACAGCGTCGTCAAAACCGGGCAAATCGTGAAAGTGAAAGTGCTCGAAGTCGACCTGCCACGCAAGCGCATCGCGCTCACGATGCGCCTCGCCGATGAAACCAGCCGTCCCAAAAAAGCGCCTCGCACTGCGCCGGAACGCCCCAAATCGCCCCCCCTTCGTACCGCTGCCCGTCCTCCAAAAAGCAGCGATGGCGCAATGGCGCAAGCCTTTGCCCGTGCGCTGAACAAATAAAAACAACGGAACCCAGCAACATGCCTTCCCCGACCGACAGCATCCAGCGTTTTTTGCTGGAAAACCTTGCTATCCGTGGAGCCGTCGTCAGGCTCACTGCCGTATGGCAAGCCCTTCAGCACGAACGCGGCTACCCTCCGCCTGTCGCCAAGCTGCTAGGCGAAATGGCGGCTGTCTGCGCCGTGATTGCCGGAAACCTCAAACAGCCCGGACGGCTCACGTTTCAGGCACAAGGCAACGGTGCGGTCAAGCAATTGGTGGTCGACTGCACCGAGGCGCTGAACCTGCGCGGCTTCGCCAAATATGGCGACATCGGTTTTGATGAAAAACTTCCGGCGCTTCTGGGGGACGGTCAACTGCAACTCTGTCTGGAGATGGAAGGGCTTGAGCAGCCCTATCAGAGCATCGTCCCGCTTAAAGGGGAAAGCATTGCCGAGGTATTCACGCACTACCTCGAACAATCCGAGCAGCAGCCCGCCGGGCTATGGCTCGCCAGCGGGCAGGATGCCAGCGCGGCGCTTTTCTTGCAGAAACTCCCCGACGCGGACGAAAAAGACCCCGACGGCTGGCTGCGTGTTTTGGCTCTGGCGGAAACCGTGCGCGACGCAGAACTGCTTGAACTAGATGCCGCAGCCCTGCTCCACCGCCTCTTTGCAGAAGAAGACGTGCGCCTCTTCCCTCCCAGAGCCGTCACGCACAATACCCCCCGCGAGCCAGAAAAGGTTGCCGGCTTGCTGCTGGCGCTAGGCGAAGAAGAAGCCCGCGCAATCATTTCCCAAGACAGCGAAATCGTCATCCGCGAAGAACTCTCGAACCACACCTACCGCTTCGGCGCAGACGACATCGACGCCCTTTTTCAGCCAAAAACGCTGCACTAGCGCGTTGGTCAAGCGGCGTTTACTTGCCGCTGCTTGCCGCTGCCCTGCGTTTCGGTCGGGGCTTTGCGCCGCTCGCCGCAACCGGCTTGCTGGCAACGGGCGCAGCCTGTTTTTCCGGTTCCGGCATACCGCTCATCATGTTCCACGGCCACAGGAACGGATTGCCGCCGATGGCAGGCTCCCCGTCCGCAGCGGACGCTTCCTGGGCATCGCTTTGCGAAGATTGCAGCGGCTGGCTCATTGCGTGAACCGCCGCGATGGCGGCTCGCTGCATGTCGAGGCCCTGGATGGCCATCTGCAACATGCTGAGGTTCATTTTTAGCCAGCCTTCGACTGCCCGCATGTCGCCGATGCGTTTTTCCAGCTCATCGACATCAAGCGTCGGCGTCATCATGCCCGGCAAGGTAAAGCCCATCCGCCCCCACATGTCACGCACAAATTCGAGCGGATCATGCGCCATATTGTTTGTTGTCATCATCTCCCTCCTCCCTCGGTTTGCATTCGTCTTGCCATCTTAACTTAAGCGGATGCTCCCGGCACATGCGCGTTTATGCGGGTGAAAAATGTTCACGCATGGTGCAAGCGCATCGGCGTTTCAGCAGCGGGCAGACGCTCTATGCGGTAATTGACGTGCTCATCCTCGTTGCCCCCGTCGATTTCCAGAATGTCCAGCACCTCGCGCCCCAAGCCTCGGCAAGCCCGGATGAGCGGGTTGGGCAAATTCTCCGGCATCTGTTTTTGCAGCAGCAGCTTGGACGAGGACAGCGCGGCCACCGGCTTGAGCAGCCGGTCGCGGAAATTGCCCATCAGGCGCAAAACGTTGCGGTCAGCCGCTTCGCGCTGCCAGAGGTTGCTCGGCCACTGCGAAGGCACGCCATAAGCGCGTGGGAAAAGATCGAGGTCGCGGATGACTGCGCGGATGTCCTCGTGCGAATCCCGAAACGGCAGCAGCACGATGTCCGCAAGATCGTAGAGCTTGTGATCCATATCGGTACGGTTGCCCGCGCCATCGACGACACCGACCCATTCATCGAGCGAGCGCAGCTTGTCGACGACCTTTGCCAAAGCGTCCCGGTTGCGGGCATCGGCTGTAATGTAGCGCCGCCCGTTGGGCGAGAGCGGGTCACGGGAAACGTCCGTCAGCACACAGGCGGCGCGGTATCCAAGCAAACCAAACCCCTGGCACAGCATATGGGAGAGCGTGGTCTTGCCTGTGCCGCCCTTGTTGCCGATTACGCAGATAATTCTTGCCATGATTCAATCCTGAAACACGCGGGAAAAATTGCAGTTCCGGTATTGTGGCTCTCGATACCTTCGCGCCAGCCGCAAAAAAACGCCTGTTCGCAGTGCCAATTCAGCGTTTCGCGCAGAAGCAGCGGCAAGCGTTCATGGCTTACAGCCGCATCCGCGCCGATCTGGCATGTGCCTGCAAGCCCTCGCCGTCGGCCAGAATGGCGGCAACAGCGCCGAGTTTTTGTGCGCCTTCGCGCGAGATGTGCACGATGCTGGAGCGTTTCTGAAAATCATAGACACCCAGTGGCGACGAGAACCGGGCGCTGCGCATCGTCGGCAAAACGTGGTTCGGCCCCGCGCAGTAGTCGCCCAAGGCTTCAACCGCCCAGTGCCCGACAAAAATAGCGCCCGCGTGGCGGATTTTTTCGACCCAATCTTCTGCCCGCTCAAGCGCAAGCTCAAGATGTTCCGGGGCGATATGGTTGGCGATTTCGCAAGCCTGTTCGAGGCTTTCAACATGAATCAGCGCACCCCGGCCCAAGAGCGACCGAGCGATGGTTTCAGCGCGCGGCATCTCGGGCAGCAAGCGTTCGATGGCCTCATGCACAGCATCGATGAAATCCTCATCCGTGCAAAGCAGGATAGATTGCGCCAATTCGTCGTGTTCGGCCTGGGCGAACAAATCCATCGCCACCCAGTCGGCATCACCGCTGCCATCGGAAATAACCAGCACTTCGGAAGGCCCCGCCACCATGTCGATGCCCACCGTACCGAACACCCGGCGCTTTGCCTCAGCCACGTAGGCGTTTCCGGGGCCGACGATTTTGTCGACGCGCGGAATGGTTCGCGTGCCATAAGCCAGCGCCGCAATGGCCTGTGCGCCGCCTACGGTAAACACGCGGTCGACCCCTGTGATGGCCGCCGCCGCCAGCACGAGCGAATTTTTTTCGCCTTTCGGCGCGGGCGCGGTCATGATGAGTTCGCCAACGCCCGCCACCTTGGCGGGAATCGCGTTCATCAGCACCGAACTCGGATAGGCCGCCCGCCCGCCCGGCACGTAAAGCCCCACGCGGTCGAGCGGCGTGACCTTCTGCCCCAGCACCGAGCCATCCGCCTCGGCATACGTCCAAGATTCGCCCTTCTGCCGTTCGTGATAGAGGCGCACCCGCTCGGCGGCCCATTCAAGCGCCTCGCGCCGCTGGCTGCTCAAAGAATCGAGCGCCGCCTTGAGTTCGCGCCGGGAAACCTCCAGTTCTTGCACCGACGGGACATCCAGCCCGTCAAAGCGGCGCGTGTATTCGAGTACGGCGGCATCGTCCCTTTCACGCACCGCTTGCAGGATTTCGGTCACGGCACGGGTAATGCGCTCATCGGCGGCTGGCTCAAACGCGAGCAAGGCATCGAGCGCGGCGGAAAAGCCAAGGGCGCTGGCATCGAGCCGACGAATGGCTGTCTTGTTGTTCATGCTTTGGACTCCGAAACCGCTTTCTGGAAAGCATCGAGCAAAGGCTGAATCTGGTCGCGCTTGAGCTTGAGCGCGGCCTGATTGACGATCAGCCTTGAACTGATTGGCATAATTTCTTCCACTTCCACGAGACCGTTGGCGCGAAGCGTCCCGCCCGAGGACACCAAATCGACGATGGCATCCGCCAGCCCCACGAGCGGCGCAAGCTCCATCGAGCCATAGAGCTTGATGAGGTCGACGTGCATCCCCTTGCCCGCGAAATACGCTTTGGCCGCGTTGATATATTTGGTCGCCACGCGGATGCGCCCACCGGGACGCACCGCCGCCGCGTAGTCAAAACCCTTTCGGGTTGCCACGCACAGACGGCAGCAAGCGATATTGAGGTCAAGCGGTTGATACAGCCCCGCCCCGCCATGCTCCAGCAAAACATCCTTGCCCGCAATGCCCAGATCGGCTGCGCCATATTGCACGTAAGTCGGCGTATCGGTCGCCCTCACGATCACCAGCCGCACCTCGGGGCGGTTCGTCCCGATAATGAGCTTGCGCGAACGCTCGGGGTCGTCGGCAGGCTCAATGCCCGCAGCCGCAAGCAGCGGCAGGGTCTCTTCAAAAATACGCCCTTTGGAAAGGGCAAGGGTAATGCTAGTCACGGCATGAACCTTATGGAGGCGAAGCGGCATTGTAACTCGCGCGGAAAAGCATTCCCAAGCATCCGCCCGCAAGCGCCATTCACTTCGCGCCGCTGCTGGCCGACAGAACAGGAGATACCCTCTCAGCCGTTTCCGCTTTCTGCCGCGCTTCCGCCTTGGGCGGAACCCGCACGAAAATCTCGTTGCGCCGCACCAGCCCCAGATCGTAGCGCGCTCGCCCTTCGATAGCGTCGGTACCAGATTTCAGGTCGCTCACTTCGGCATCGATGCGGGCGTTGCGCTGTTCAAGGCGCTGATTGTTCGCATGCTGCGTTTGCAGGGTCTTTTCGATTTCCCATACGCGCAGCCAACCGCTACGGCCTAGCCACAATGGGTATTGCAGTACCAGCAGCAGCGCAAAAAGTAAAAAAACGGAGCAGCGCATTCTGAAATTTCCGGGTGACAGTCCAAAAAAACAACCCCAACGGACAAAGCCAGCCGCCCGCTTTCAGCGCAGGTTGTAGAACGCCCGCCGCCCCGGATAGTTCGTCGAATCGCCGAGTTCTTCCTCGATGCGCAACAACTGGTTGTATTTGGCAACGCGGTCGGAACGCGAAAGGGAACCCGTCTTGATTTGCATGGCACGCAAGCCGACGGCAATGTCGGCGATGGTGCTGTCCTCCGTCTCGCCCGAGCGGTGCGAGATGACCGCCGTGTAACCCGCGAGCTTTGCCATTTCCACCGCCGCGAAGGTTTCGGTCAGCGTGCCAATCTGGTTGATTTTGACCAGAATCGAATTGGCAATCCCACGGGCGATGCCCTGTTCAAGTATCCGCGTGTTGGTCACGAAAAGGTCGTCGCCAACGAGCTGAACTTTTCTGCCCAAGCGTGTGGTGAGCAGCTTCCAGCCTTCCCAGTCGCCTTCGGCCATGCCGTCCTCGATGGAGACAATCGGGAATTTTTCGACCAAATCGACGAGGTAATCAATAAAGCCCCTCGCGTCGAGCACCAAGTTCTCACCTTTCAGTTCGTACTTGCCATTTTTGTAGAACTCGGACGCGGCGCAGTCGAGCGCCAGCAGCACATCCCTGCCCGGCTCGTAGCCTGCTGCGGCCACCGCTTCAAGAATCAGGTTCAGCGCCTCGGCAGTGCCGGAGACGTTTGGGGCAAAGCCGCCCTCGTCCCCCACCGTGGTCGGAAAACCTTTTTTGTCCGTAATTTTTTTCAGGTGATGGAAAATTTCCGCACCGCAGCGCAGCGCCTCGCGGAAGCTCTTCGCCCCCACCGGCATAATCATGCACTCTTGAATGTCGAGGCTGTTGTTGGCGTGCTCGCCGCCGTTGATGACATTCATCATCGGAACCGGCATCACCATCTGGCTGGAGCCGCCAAAATAGCGGTAAAGCGGCAGCCCCGCTTCTTCGGCGGCGGCCTTCGCCACCGCCATCGACACCGCGAGGATGGCGTTCGCGCCGATACGCGATTTGTTCTCCGTGCCATCAAGCTCAATCATCGTGCGGTCGATGAACGCCTGCTCCTCGGCATCCAGCCCGACGATTGCCTCCGAAATTTCAGTGTTCACGTTCTCGACGGCCTGCAAAACCCCTTTGCCGAGAAAACGCCCGGCATCGCCGTCGCGCAGTTCGATGGCTTCACGCGAGCCGGTCGATGCCCCTGAAGGCACGGCGGCGCGTCCCATGACGCCGGATTCAAGCAGCACGTCGGCCTCCACGGTCGGGTTGCCGCGTGAATCGAGAATTTCCCTAGCGATCACATCAACGATTGCGCTCATGTTGGTTCCTGTCGTATGTTTTTGTTCTGTTCATGGATGGGTTCTGCGATGCCGGATCGGACTGCCCGCCCCTAAAGCGCGGCGGACTTTGCCACCCGGTCAAATTCTTTCAATGTTGCCAAGAGCGCCTTCATCTGGTCAAGCGGCCAACTATTTGGCCCATCGGAGAGCGCCTTTTCAGGGTTTGGATGCGTTTCCAGAAAGATGCCCGCGATGCACACGGCCACCGCCGCCCGCGCCAACACCGGCACAAACTCGCGCTGCCCGCCCGAAGCCGTCCCCTGCCCACCGGGCAACTGCACCGAATGCGTGGCGTCAAACACGACCGGGCAGCCCGTTTCGGCAAGAATCGCCAACGAGCGCATATCCGAGACGAGATTGTTGTAGCCAAAGGACGCGCCGCGCTCGCACACCATGATGCGGCCCGCGCCGCCGCTGGCCTCCCGCGCCTTGTCGACGACGTTCTTCATGTCGCCGGGCGCAAGGAACTGCCCTTTCTTGATGTTGACCGGCTTGCCGCTTGCGGCAACCGCGTGGATGAAATCCGTCTGCCTGCAAAGAAACGCCGGGGTTTGCAGCACATCGACTACCGCCGCGACCTCGCCCACTTCGTCCTCGGCGTGCACGTCCGTGAGCACCGGCACGCCAATCTGCGCGCGAACTTCACCCAAAATTTTCAGCCCCGCTTCAATGCCGTGACCGCGAAAGCTCTTGCCAGAACTGCGGTTCGCCTTATCGTAGGACGCTTTGAAAATATACGGAATACCCAGCGCCGCGCAGATTTCTTTCATCTGCCCCGCCACATCGAGGCACAACTGGGCGGACTCGGCCACGCACGGCCCCGCGATTACGAACAGCGGGCAGTCGGTGCCGACCTCAAAGCCGCAAAGTTCCATCGCCATTACGTCCCCTTTGCGACCCGATGCGCGAGCGCCGCCCGCACATAGGCGATAAACAGCGGATGCCCGGTTCGCGGGTTCGACGTAAATTCTGGATGGAACTGCACGCCGAGGAACCACGGATGCTGGCTTTGCGGCAATTCCATGATTTCGGGCAGGTTCTCGTTCGGCGTGCGCGCCGGAATCACCAAGCCTGCCGCTTCCAGCTTCGGCACGTAAAAATTATTGACCTCATAACGGTGGCGATGCCGCTCGTTGACCTCTGAGCCATAAATGCTGCCCGCCAGCGAACCTGGCTGAACCGGGAAACGCTGCGCCCCTAGGCGCATCGAGCCGCCAAGGGCTGTTTTTTCGTCGCGGCGCTCCACCTTGCCTTCCCGGTCGAGCCATTCCGTAACCAAGGCCACCACCGGATGCGGCGTATCCGGGTCAAGCTCCGTGCTATGCGCGTCCGCAAGGCCCGCAACGTTGCGCGCAAACTCGACCACCGCAAGCTGCATCCCCAAGCAGATGCCAAGATAGGGCAGCCCGTTTTCTCGCGCGTGGCGAATCGCGGCAATCATTCCCTCCGTGCCGCGCTTGCCGAAGCCGCCCGGAACCAGCAGCGCGTCCATCTTTTCGAGCATCCCGCAGCCGTCCCGCTCTATCTCTTCCGCGTCGATGTAATGGATATTCACCTTTGTGCGGGTGTGCATCCCGGCATGGATGAGCGCCTCGATCAGCGACTTGTAGGACTCGATCAGGTCGATATATTTGCCTACGAAAGCAATATCCACCGCCGATTCGGGACGGTCGAGCGCGGAGATCAGTTTGTTCCAGATCGACAAATCCGCCGCCCGCGCCAAAACGCCGAGCTTGTGGCAGACGATCTCGTCGAGCATCTGCCCATGCAGCATGCCCGGAATCCTGTAAATCGAATCCGCGTCCAGGCACTCGACCACCGCCTCCAGCGGCACGTTGCAGAACAGCGCAATTTTGCGGCGCTCCTCGGCGGGCATCGCACGGTCGGCGCGGCACAGCAGGATGTCCGGCTGAATCCCGATCTCGCGCAGTTCCTTCACGGAATGCTGCGTCGGCTTGGTTTTTAGCTCGCCCGCCGTCGGAATGTAGGGCAGCAGCGTGAGGTGGATATAGCACGTATTGCCGCGCCCCTCCTCAATGCCCATCTGCCGTATCGCTTCAAGGAAAGGCAGCGACTCGATGTCGCCCACCGTCCCGCCGACCTCCACGATGGCGACCTCCGCCCCATCAGCGCCCATCTTGATTTTGGATTTGATTTCGTCGGTGATATGCGGAATCACCTGCACCGTTTTGCCCAGATACTCGCCCCGGCGCTCCTTCTTGAGCACCGCGTCGTACACCTGCCCGGTCGTGAAATTGTTGCGCCGTGACATCTTGGCGCTGGAAAACCGCTCGTAATGCCCAAGGTCGAGGTCGGTCTCCGCGCCATCTTCCGTCACGAACACTTCCCCGTGCTGGAAGGGGGACATCGTGCCCGGGTCGACGTTGATGTATGGATCGAGTTTGATATGGGTCACGCGGATGCAGCGCGACTCCAGAATGGCTCCAAGCGAAGCCGCAGCGATGCCCTTGCCTAGCGAGGAAACGACGCCGCCTGTAACGAAAACGTACTTTGTCATAGGAATTGCGCAGCGGGAAAGCACGATGATAACCGATCCCCGCCGCCCGCGCTCACCTTCTCGCCGCCCCGCCGCCGCCCGAAGCGGCACAAGGCGCTTCCCCTCCCAGCCCGAAGCCGCTAGAATCGCCCCTCTTCCACGGAGAGGTGGATGAGCGGTTTAAGTCGCACGCCTGGAAAGCGTGTTTAGGGTAATACCCTAACGCGGGTTCGAATCCCGCCCTCTCCGCCAACTGTCTAATAAAATCAATAACTTATAAGAAAAAATTTTATTACCCCACATAAAACCCATCAAAGAACTTTCCTGCAATTCCCAGCCCAGCGCCAGTCTGCCTGCAGATGCCCCGGCCAAATAAACAGAAGATTGCGGAAACGCAGTATTTTTTGAGCCGTCCCGCCCATTGCCTGTTCCCTATCGGCAGCCTGCTGCGCCCGAACCCTAGAATATGGCTTCTAAATTCCGCATGCAAAGCCATTTATCAAAATGGCTCTGTTCATGAGCTATGCAATACTTCATTTTCTGAACAGGACAAAAAAATTTCAAAAAAATTCAGGCAGGTTAGCATCCATGAAAATGAACTTGCTATTAAGACATACCCGTATTTAATACTATATTTTCATAAAATTTGCTTAAGAAACCTAATGCCGTAGCCGTAACAGGATTGTCTCCCGCATATTGGTGAGGCGATGCAGCAACCCGCAAAAACACTGCCGGGACGACGGGATGCCCCCTGAACCTTCGGCACAAATAGGAAGGAACGCAAAATGATGACAGAACACGACCTAGAAAACGGGGTAAAAACGCACTACAGCCCCCTTGAAGCAGCCGTGCGCCTGTCCGGGCTGATCCGGCACGAAGCAGACATCCAGACAGCCATGGGCAATAACCCTTGGCCTGGCGCTGACGAGTGCGCCCGCTGGCCTGCCCTGCATCTTTACCTAGGCCGCATCAGGGATGCCCTCCTGCATTCCGAACTTGTCTGCTGCAAATCAGGCATTGCAGGCAAAGACAGTCCACTGCCCCTGGACGATCCTGGATTGAGCATTCGGCATGTCGCCCTTCGGAAATGGATCGAGAACAGCTACCCCGAGGAATGCCCCGTGTTCCTGTTTGGGAAAGGATACGTGCCGCACGCCGTCAGCGAGAGGGCATGCCGGGTGCTGAGCGCCGAACTTCAGGCAAAGAGCATTGAACTGACCCAATGCAGCGCCTCCCTTGACGCAATCCGAAAAGAGCGCGATTTGCTTGTAAGGCAACACCAATCCCTTGCCTCGAAATACTCGAACGAAACCAGCCAAGATGGCGCGCCTTACAGAAGAAGAATCTCGACATTGCTTGGCATTATTGAAGCATTAGAAAATTTTCTAATAAGAGGCCGCATTTCCGATCAGTTGGATTTGCCGTTCCGCACACAGGACTCATTGATAAAGGCGCTGCTGAGATATTTCCCAAAACGCCCCGGCATGAGCGAGCGCAGCCTGCGCGAAAAATTCGCCGATGCCAGAAAATTCGCCAAGGGGATTTCCTGACCGCCGTCAGGAGGATTTAGACCCCGTCGTACAATTTGTGTCGAAGCCGAGAACCACGGAGCTTTTCTTTTCCTTTCCAGCACCGGCAACAGGCGAATAAGGCTTTGTGTTTATTTTTCGCAGTACGGGAAGAATTGTGCAAAAAAATAACTCAATTACATTCACTAAACGCAAATCCAATTATTGTGAATTATATAAGCTGGCACCCTTAAATAAAAGCTGTAGCATTCAATCGTGTTCAGTTAGCTTTGAATGTTACATTCGTGTGCAAATTCATTGTCTCCGCTTACGAGTCCTTCGAAAAGTTCCCTGACGAACATGGCGCTTTCGACCATATTGAGCAGCGCCGCTGGAACGGGTCGCCGGAATGCCCGTTCTGCGGCTCTAAGGAGCGGATTCAGCGGCGCAAGCTCAGGCCGTACTACCGCTTTGGACGTTAAAAAACCTGCCGTTATTTCCCAATGCAAAACCGACTAAAGATTTCGCCCAAGAGGTCGTCCGATGTGAATTCGCCGGTGATTTGGGAGAGGGCGTTTTGGGCGAGGCGGAGATTTTCGGCGAAGAGTTCGAGGGCAGAGTGCGCGAGTTCGGCGCGGGCTTGGGCAAGATGCTCGGCGGCGGATTCGATGGCCTGTAGGTGGCGCTCGCGGGCGACAAAGGTGTTTTCCGTGCCGTGCCATCCGGCAATTTCGAGCAGGGCGGCTTCCAGTAATTCCAGTCCCTTCCCGGTGCGGGCAGACAGGGAAATGGCCGTAGCCTGAATGCTGCCAATGCCTTGCGCATGCTTTTCCGGCTCTTCGTCGGTGAGGTCGATTTTGTTGCGCACGATGACGCGGGGCAGGCCAGCGGGGAGCTTTTCCAGAATGGCGCAATCGTGCGCCCCCAAGCCGTTGCGGGCATCGGACAGGAAGAGCGCGAGGTCGGCCTCGTCAATCGCTTTCCACGTGCGGGCGATACCGATTTTTTCGACTTCATCGCCCGTATCGCGCAGTCCGGCGGTGTCAATGATGTGCAGCGGAATGCCGCGTATCTGAATCGTGTGCCGGAGCGCGTCGCGGGTCGTGCCGGGAACGGGCGTGACGATGGCAAGCTCATCGCCGGAGAGGCGGTTCAGCAGCGAGGATTTGCCCACGTTGGGCGCGCCAACGAGGACGACGTGCAGCCCCGTTTGGAGGAGCTTGCCCCGCTTTGCCGTGGCGCGGACGGCTTCGAGGCGGGCTTCGAGGCGCTCAACGCGGCCAAAAGCGTCGGCTTGCCGGAGAAAGTCGATTTCTTCCTCGGGAAAATCGAGCGTGGCTTCAACGAGCATACGCAAGCTGGTGAGTTCTTCCACCAGTTCATGCACGGCACGGGAGAATTCGCCAGAAAGCGAGCGAACGGCGCTTTTCGCGGCGGCGGCGGTCGAGGCGTCGATGAGGTCGGCAACGGCTTCGGCTTGGGCGAGGTCGAGCTTGCCGTTAAGGAAGGCGCGGCGGGTGAATTCGCCGGGTTCCGCCAGCCTCGCGCCGAGTTCGAGGCAGCGGGTGAGCAAAAGTCCCATGACGATGGCACCGCCGTGGCCGTGCAGTTCCAGCACGTCTTCGCCCGTGAAGGAAGCGGGGGCGGGAAAATAGAGCACGAGGCCGCTGTCAATGGGGCTGCCGTCATCGGCTCTGAAATCCGCGAGCGCGGCACAGCGTGGCGCAGGCACTTTGCCAATGAGCGCAGCGCAGAACGCCGCCAGATTGCTGCCAGAAACGCGGACGATGCCCACCCCGCCGCGTCCGGGGGGCGTGGCAATGGCGGCAATGGTGTCTTTTCCAAGAAAGAGATTCATTTTCGCGTCATCCCGGCCATCTTGCGGGTGGCTCCGCGCTCGCTTTCGGGAACGCTTTTGGCTTCAGCGGGATTTGCCTCTCATGCGCGGGACGCGCCGCGCTGTTGCTGTTTTCGGGCGGGGCGGTTTTGTCCCGCTTGCTCAGGCGGCTCGGCGAGAGGCGGACAAACTTGCCGTATTTTCGCCCCACAACCAGCGAAGTTTCGGTCTGCGTGGCAATCTGGCAAGCCGCCGATGCCGAGCGTTGCAGCGCGGCAAAGGAGCCGCTCAAATCCGCGTCATCCGAGAGGGAAAGGTCATCGTAAGTTCTCGCGCGCCAGAGCGTCGCGGGTACGTCTTGCTCCGTGAGCCGACCTTGCCATGCCGCCGCCGACCAGCGTTCTTTGACGAAGCGCGTGGGGTTTTCGCCAAATTCCAGAAAGAGCGGGCGTTCCGGGGAGTTGTCGTACTTTGCCCAAACATCGGCGCTGTCTCGGTAATACTTTTCAAAATTGCTCAAGCCCGCCGCGTAATGCCTGCGGACAATGTCCTCGGGAACGTCATGCCCGCCTTGCCGCACCCGCTCCGCCACACGCGCCATCGCCATGTCGGCGCTGCAAAGCCCCAAAAAATACAGATAGACCCGGTAGCCCATTTTTTGCCATTTCCAGATGAGATGCACGTAGCCAAGCCCAGCCAGCGTCGTCTCAAAAGCAAAAGATTCGCCGCGCTTGACACAGGCGTGGATGCCTTCAAGCATTAAGCGGCTTGCGTAAGCCAAGGCGGCTCTAGGCGCGAAGGGAGACAGTCCGGCAGCAATCAGGTCAGCATTGATGAAGCGCAGGCAAGCGGCCTCTTTCGGCAGGAAAGAACGCGCAAAAAGCGTTTTCCCCGCGCCGTGCGAACCTGCAATGATGATGATTTTCTTGGACATACCGGTTTTCCCGGTTCCGGCACAAATACGCTGACAATCATTTCACGCGCCCGCCCGAACGGCAAGCGTACAGGACAAATTATGCTGAATATATTATTCGTGTCTTTCGCGCCGCGCCAGCAGCAAGCCCGTTTCGAGATGGTCGGTATAAGGAAACTGGTCGAAAACCGCCGCCGCCTCGATGCGGTAAGTGGCGGCGAGCGCGGCAACATTTTCAAGCAGGGTCGCGGGATTGCATGAAATGTAGAGCACCCGCCCAAAGCCCCGCGCCAGTTCCAGCGTCGGCGCGTCCAACCCCGCTCTGGGCGGGTCGACGAAAAGGGTCGAAAACCGATAGTCGCCCAGTTCGATGCCCTGCTCCTGAAGCCGACGGAAAACGCGCTCACGCGCCAACGCGGCGCTGATTTCATTGCTCGCCATCCGCGCCAGCGCCACGTTGCCCAGATGGTTGGCTTCCAGCCCCCATCGAGCGGCGGCAACCGACGTTTTGCTTAATTCGGTGGCAAGCACTTTTCCAAAAAGCGGCGCCAGCGCCACAGTGAAATTGCCGTTCCCGCAATAGAGTTCGAGCAGGTCGCCGCCCAGCCCCTTCGCTTGCGCGCGCGCCCAGCCGAGCATGGCGCGATTGACCTCCCCATTGGGCTGCGTGAAGCTGCCTTCTGTCTGGCGGGTACGCAAACGCATACCATCGACCTCGATTTTCTCTTCCAGCCAGTCGCGCCCAATCACGATTTTCTGCCCACGGCTGCGCCCAACCACCTGTATGCCCAAATCGTTAGCCAGCGACCGCGCTGCCGCTTCCCATTCAGCATCGAGCGGACGGTGATAAATGAGGCTCACCAGCGCCTCGCCTTTCAGGGTTGACAGAAACTCGACCTGAAAAACACGCCGCCGCAGATTTTCATCCGCCCACAGACGCGCCCGGAGCGCGGGCATCAGGCGGCGGATGAGAGGCGCGGCGGGCGGGAAATCCTCCACTGGCACGGCGCGGCGCGGGTCGGCGGGGTCGAACATCGCGTAATCGAGCCGAGCGTCCGTGTGCCAGACGCGAAATTCCGCCCGCAGCCGATAGCCGAGCGGCGGTGAGGCGAATACTTGCGGCGCGGGCAAATCGAAGCCCGCGAAAGCGCGGCGGAAATTTTCCGTTTTTCCGGCAAGGAGGTCGAAATAGCGGGCGGGGTCGATGCGGGAAAGTGGCATAGATGCAGGTTTGCCGTGCCTTAAGCCAACTTGCGCCCGCAACTGCTCCGGCGCAAGCCTTTGCTCAATTACTGCGCGGACTCGGGTTGGGGAACCTGAAAAAGCAGCAGATACGCCGCCCGCAACTCATTGTTGCGCGTGTTCGGGTTGAGGAAAGTCCATTCGGGGCGGGAAAAGTCGTAGCTGGCACTTTGCGACCATACGTTGAACGGCAGCCCCCTCGCCTCAACCATGTCCCGCCCCTTCGCGGTGACAAACAGCATCACTTCTTTGTCCCGCTCGGCGAGTTCATCGAGCGTGATGGGTTTTGCGCGTCGCCGGATGGCAAAATCGAAACTTGCAAACCACTGGTCGCCTTCAAGATAGCGGATGTCTTTTATTTCGGCATCCTGCTTCACCAAGGTATTGCCAAGGGATGTGCCCGCCTGATAGTCGAGCAAGCTGGGATAAAGGTTGAGGCTGGCCAGCAGCCAGAACACGACCGACACGCTCACCGAAACGATGACCAGCCGCCCGCCGCCCGCCCAGCGCGGAAGCGCCCAGATGCCAAGCGCGAGCATCGCCGCCGCCACCACGCCGACCAGCCCGTCCCGCAAAGGGAACATCCAGCCGTTGAAAACAAGCGCCGCGTTCAGTATCAGGGTAAAAACCACATACTGCGCCAGCCACAGCCTGCGGTAACTGGCGCGATGCCGAAGCCGCGCAGGCAGCCAGCCCGCGAGCAGGAGGGCAAAAAAGGGCAGCAGCACGCTGACGTATTGCAGCAGCTTGAACCGCGCCAGCGACAGGAGGATAAATACGGAGCCAAGCACCCCAAGCGCCACGGCATAACCTTGCGCACGGGGCCAGTAGCGGTCGTTCGTGAGCCGCCGCACGCCGGAGACCACCGCCCAGAGCGCGAGAACCGTCCAAGGCAGAAAAGCCCACAGCCAAGTGTAGTAATAGAAAAAAATGTCTTTAGCGCCGCCGCCAAACGGATTTTCCTGAGCCGAGACTTCAGCGTTCTGTAGCCACAGGATGAATTCCATCGGCTCATCCAGCCCGAATTGCGCGTGATATGCGTGAATGAGCGGCGAGGCAAACAGCAAGACGAAAATCGGCAGCATCAGCCAGAACGGGTCAAAAATCCGCCGCCATTCGAGCCGATAGATGAGGTAGAGGAACACGGCAAAAAGCGGCAGCGCCACGCCGACCAGCCCACTGGCCGCCAAGCCGAGCGCCAAGCCGGCACCTGCCACAACGAGATGCGCCCGCGCCGAGAGCTTGTTTTCATCGGTTACAAAAATGAACAACTGGCAGGTCGCAAACATGACCGAGCCGATGAGCAGCGCGTCCATGCCCAAATTGTTGCCAGCGAGCAGGAACGCGAACGCGCTTGCCAGAATCACGCCCGCCAGCCGGCCAACCGTTTCGTTGTACAGCAACGCGCCAAGGCGGGCGGTGGAATAGATGGCTAGCACGGAAAACAGCAGGGATGGCAGCTTGTAGGCAACGGCGTTCACGCCAAAAATGTCGAACGACAGCGCCGCCAGCCAGAAAAGCAGGGGCGGCCCGCTCCGGTACGGCTGCCCTTGGAGCATGAACTGCGTCCACTTGCCTTCCTCGTGGATGCCGAGCGCGACATTGGCGTATCCGGCGGAAACCCCGTCCAGCGGCGGCATGACCGCTCCGGCGAGATAAGCCAGCAACAGCATCAGATAACAGGCCAGCGCGGCACGGGAACCGAAAACCTGCACGGCTATCCTCCGTAGTAAGCGCAAGACTTCATACGCGGGAGAAAAAACAAAAAAGGGCGCTGATTATCTCATGCTCCCGCCGTCACTGGTTTTTCGCAGCGCCGCATCGAGGCGGATAAGCCCATAAAACCAATACGAAACAGCGCCTCCATCTTCTTTTCGTTTCCAGAGACCTTATACTTTTCCATCTTTCGCTCCCGTGCCACGCCCAATGCCGCTGTTCCAGCGCCTGCTGTTGCTTCCTTACAACCTGTTATGGCTGCCCGCGCTACCCGTCGCCCTTGTTCGGCTGCTTTATCGCTCGCGCAAGCAGCCCGCCTATCTGCGCCATCTTCGGGAACGGTTCGGAAGCTACCGCGCACGTGTGCCGGAGCCAATTATCTGGATACACGCGGTTTCGCTGGGCGAGACACGCGCCGCCGCGCCGCTCGTCCATGCCCTGCTCGAACGCTGGCCCGAGCACACCATCGTTCTCACTCACATGACCCCGACCGGACGCGCCGCGTCGGAAGAGCTTTTTGCCGGAAACAGCCGTGTGCTGAGGGCTTACCTGCCTTATGACTTCGAGCCGTTCGTCACGCGCTTCCTGCGCCATTTCCGTCCGGCCTTCGGCATCGTCATGGAAACAGAACTCTGGCCAACGCTGCTCACCGCCTGCCAGCGCCGTGGCATCCCCATCTTGCTCGCCAACGCCCGCCTGTCGGAACGTTCGGCGCGGCGCTACGCCTGCTGCCCTGCCCTGACCCGATTCACCCTCGGCGCGCTCGCCGCCATCGGTGCACAAAGCGCCGCCGACGCCGCCCGCCTGACCGCGTTGGGCGCACATCGGGTCAGCATCACTGGCAACATCAAATTCGATGTCGAACCGCCGCCCGAGATGCTCGCCCTCGGCGCGGATTTCCGCGCCCGCCGGGGCGCACGACCGACAATTTTCGCCGCCAGCACACGGGAAGGCGAAGAAGAGGCAATTCTCGATGCCTTCGTCCGCGCCGCCTCCCAAAAACCGGAAACCTTGCTCATCCTCACGCCGCGCCATCCGCAGCGTTTCGATGAAGTCGAATCCATGATTCGCGCGCGCGGCCTGAGCGTCTCGCGCCGCTCTGCCCTTCCGGCAAGCCCTTCGCCCATTGAGGAACAGGTCTGGCTTGGCGACTCGATGGGCGAAATGTTCGCCTACTACGCGGCTGCCGACATCGCCCTGATTGGCGGAAGCTGGCGTCCCTTCGGCGGCCAGAACCCCATCGAAGCCTGCGCCGTAGGCACACCCCTCTTGCTCGGCCCGCATACCTCCAACTTCCAGCGCGTCGCCCTTGATGCCGTCGAAGCTGGCGCGGCGCGGCGCTGCGAGGACATCGAAGCGGCCATGCGCACCGCCTTCGCCCTGCTGGAAGAGCCTGCCGCCCGCGCCGCGATGTCGGACGCCGGACGCGCATTCGCCGCCGCCAACCAAGGCGCGACCGCACGTACCATCGCGCTGCTCAACGAGATTGGGCTGTCATGCCGCGCCGAGCGCCCATGATTTCGACCGCGCCCGCCAGACATTCCCGTTACAATGGGCGCTCCCTTTCCACTCCCGCGCACGAGGCTCGCTATGGATCACGCTTCTCCACGAGACAGACGGCTGGATCGCCGCATTCCCCTTCGTTGTTCCGCCCACATTCGGTCACGTGAAGGCAAAGAAATTTCCGCCGAATGTACCGAACTGAGCGTCAGCGGAATGACCCTGCGCACCAGCTACGTTCCCGACGAAGGCGAAGTCGTCGAAATCGTGGTCGATGCCCAGAATCAAAACGTGGAACGCCCGCCGCTGGTGACAAAGATGCGCGTCATCCGATGCCATGAGATTGCTGGCGGGCAATACGAAATCGGCGGCTCCACCGTCAACGTCGTCGGCTGAGGTTCGCTCGCGCTTCGCCGTTCAGACCGAAAACGATGACCCGCAGCCGCAAGTGCTGGTGGCGTTCGGATTGCGGATGACGAACTGCGAGCCTTCCAGCCCTTCGGTGTAGTCGATTTCCGCGCCGACGAGGTATTGATAGCTCATCGAGTCCACGAGCAAGGTGACGCCGCCTTTTTCAAACGACACGTCGTCTTCGTTGGCTTCCTCGTCGAACGTAAAGCCGTACTGGAATCCCGAGCAGCCGCCGCCGCTCACAAATACGCGCAGCTTGAGGGCGGAATTGCCTTCTTCTTCGATCAGTTCGCGCACCTTGCCGACGGCGCTGTCGGTAAACACCAGAAAATTCTGGGTGTCGATTTCCATGTCCATTTTGGTCTCCTCTGTGGTGTTATGGGGTTCCTCGCGGGCGAGCCGTGCATGATGCCCCGTGCGCGCGGGCGCGTCAATTTTGGCGTGCCGCGACGGATAAGCGCCTGGCTCACCGCGCCGCACTGAACGCTTTCCGCATGCTTTCCCAAGCCCGCAGCAGTCCGGGGCCGGGATGGACAAAAGGCTCGCCGTCCAGAACGATGACATTTGCGCCTGCCTGCGGGGCAATCATGCGGCAATACTCTGCGGATTCATTGTTGAAGGAAACCACGATGTCAGGGTGGGCGCTGTCGATCAGGGCTTCGATGCTGGGAATATCCTGTCCATGAACAAGATGGCGGATTTTTGGAGCCGTTTCCGCAATCTCGAACCCAGACTGGGCAAAAATGTCGCCTATCAGATGCTGTCGCCCAAAAGAAAAAGGGCTGCCCATGCAACTGGAGATGAGCAACACGCGCCGACCGCCTTTTGCTGGCTGGCTGGCCAAATCGCGAGCGATGCCGCGCCACTGCCGCGAAAAATCGGCAATTTTCCCGTATGCGCCAGCGGGCGCTCCGCTCTCGGTGGCCAGCGCGCGCAGCATTTCCTCCACATCGCGCATGGAGCCGAAGCCATCAACGCGCAGCAGCCGTGCGCCTTTGGGCGTCACGGTGTCCATTGTCGCCTTGTCGGCCCAGTTGGAGGAAACAACCAGATCAGGACGCACAGCCGCAATGGCAGCCTGATCGGGATCAAGCACGCCGCCCGTGCGGGGCAGCGCGGGGTATTCACGGTCGTAGCGGCTGACACCGACGATGCAGTCGCCGCGTTCCAGCCATTTCAGTGCGAACGTGAGGTAAGGAGACTGGCTGACAATACGGGGACAGGACGCGACCCTGTCATTCAAGACGGCGTTTTTTTCGCCTGCCCACGACACCGAAGGCAAAGCCAGCGAAAAAGCAAACAGCAAAACGGCAAAGCGCGAAAAAATCATGGCGTATCTCCTTTAGCCTTATTGGCTTGACGCAATGGCGGGATATTCTGTCATTCCCAGGCCAGCCCGCCGCCCGTCTGATATTCCGTGACGCGGGTCTCGAAGAAGTTTTTTTCCTTTCGCAGATTGGCCTGCTCATCCAGCCACGGCAGCGCGTTTTCAGCACCGGGGAAAGGTTCGGCAACACCGATCTGGCGGGCGCGCCGATTGGCGATGAAGCGGAATTGGGCGATGTGCAAGTCCGCGTTATAGCCGAGGATGGCATCCCGCAGAATGTATCCAGCATAGGCGCGTTCGGCGGCTTCGGCTTCGTCCCACAGATCGCGCAGCGCATGCGGGTCGAGAACCATTTTTTCTTCCTTCAGCAGTTCGCGGATAACGCGGATGCCAAAGGCGCAGTGCAGCACTTCGTCACGCATGATGTACTGCAACTGCTCGGCAGTGCCTTTCATGAGTCCGCGCCGTTGCAGCGCGAAAATAGGCGTGAAACCGTTGTAGAACCAGCAGCCTTCAAAAATCACCGCGAAAAAGAAGTAAGAAAGCGCGAATTCGTGCAGGTTAGCGCGATCCGCAAGGTCAAGGCCGGAGCGCAGCACTTTTTCCAAGCGACGGCTGGCCATTGCAATCTTGCCGTGAATTTCGGGCACGATGCGGTAGCGGTTGTAGATTTCCTGCTGTTCGAGGCCGATGCTTTCAATGCAGTGCTGGTAAGTCCATGTGTGCAAGGCTTCCTCAAAAACCTGCCGCGCCTGATAAATCTGCAATTCCGGCGCACTCATTTTTTCCATGACCGCAAGGCCGATGTTGCGCATCGCAAGGATGTCGGAAGTGGTGAGGTAGGCCAGCACGTTCTCAAAAACGTGGCGCTCGCCGTCCGTCAGCTTGTGATGGTAGTCGCGCACATCCTGCGCCATGCCAATTTCCAGCGGCGTCCAGTGATTGTGGTTGGCCTTCAAGAAAAATTCCCAAGCCCACGGATATTTGAACGGTGCCAACTGGTTGATGTCGGCTTGGCCGTTGACGATGCGCTTGTCGGCGACCCGAATCGGGGCAAGCGCCAGCGGATTCGGCGCGTCGGCGGAACCGTTGGATGTTTTCGGCGGAATATCCGGCATGGCAGCGGGTTTCGCGGCGGCGAGGATTGAAACGGGCGCGGGCGGGACGATGTTTGGCGCAGCGTTTGTAACGTGCGTCGCCGCGTCCCAGTCATCGAAACGGGCGGCGGCATTCATTGGCACGCCTCACAGTCAGGGTTGTCGATGGAACAGAATTTTGGCGCTTCTTCCCGAACTTCCGCGTCGTCCCGTCCGCCCACTTTCTCCACTTGGCTCGCGCCCAGCGCACGCAAGTAATAGGTGGTTTTCAGGCCGCGCTTCCAAGCGAGTTTGTAGAGTTCGTCGAGCTTCCTGCCAGAGGGCTGCGCGAGGTAGAGGTTCAGCGACTGCGCTTGGTCAATCCATTTCTGGCGGCGGGCGGCAGCCTCGATGAGCCACGCTGGGTCAATCTCGAAGGCGGTGGCGTAGCGGGTTTTCAGTTCGTCTGGAACCCGCTCGATGCGGGCGAGCGAGCCGTCGAAATACTTGAGGTCGGCGACCATCACTTCGTCCCACAGCCCAAGCGTCTTCAGGTCACGCGCCAGATGCTCGTTTGCCACAGTGAATTCGCCCGAAAGGTTCGATTTGACGTAGAGATTCTGATAGTCCGGCTCAATGCTGGCCGAAACGCCGACGATATTGGAAATGGTGGCCGTCGGCGCGATGGCTACGCAGTTGGAATTGCGCATGCCGTGGCGGGCGATATGCGCCTTGAGCGCGTCCCAATCCAGGCGCGCGCCGCGATCCACCTCCACCGGATCGCCCCGCCCTGCTTCCAGCAGGGCAATAGATTCGTGCGGCAGGATGCCCCGATCCCACAAACTGCCAAAAAAGCTCGAATAACGCCCTCGCTCACGGGCCAGTTCGGCAGATGCCCAGTAAGCGTGATAGCAGACGGCCTCCATGCTGCGGTCAGCGAATTCAACGGCTTCCCGCGAAGCGTAAGACAGGCCGAGATCGTACAGGCAGTCGGTAAAACCCATGATGCCCAGCCCAACCGGGCGGTGGCGCAGATTGGCGTTCCGCGCTTTGGGCGTCGCGTAATAGTTGATGTCGATAACGTTGTCGAGCATCCGCATGGCTGTCTGGACGGTGCGGGCGAGCTTTTTCTGGTCGAGATGCCCGTCGCACAGATGCCTGGGCAAGTTGATTGAGCCGAGGTTGCAGACCGCCGTTTCGGAATCCGACGTGTTCAGCGTGATTTCTGTGCACAGGTTGGAACCATGCACGATGCCGACATGCTGCTGCGGCGAGCGCAGATTGCAGGCATCCTTGAAAGTGATCCACGGATGCCCGGTCTCAAACAAGGCAGTCAGCATCCGCCGCCACAATTGCACGGCGGAAATTTTCTTGTGCAGCCTGATTTCTCCGGCAGCGGCTTGGGCTTCGTAAGCAACATAGGCGGCGGCGAAATCCGCGCCGTATTTTTCATGCAGGTCGGGCACGTCGGAGGGCGAAAAAAGCGTCCATTCGCCGTTTTGCAGCACGCGCTGCATGAACAGATCAGGAATCCAGTTCGCCGTATTCATGTCATGGGTGCGGCGGCGCTCATCGCCGGTGTTCTTGCGCAAATCAAGAAATTCCTCGATGTCCAAATGCCAGGTTTCCAGATAAGCGCAAACAGCGCCTTTGCGCTTGCCGCCCTGATTGACCGCCACCGCCGTGTCGTTAGCCACTTTGAGGAAAGGAATCACGCCCTGGCTCTGGCCATTGGTGCTCTTGATGCGGCTGCCCAGCGCGCGCACCGGCGTCCAGTCATTGCCAAGGCCGCCCGCGTATTTTTGCAGCAGCGCGTTTTCCTTGATGTTCTGATAGATGTCGGAGAGATCGTCGGAAACCGTCGTCAGGTAGCAGGAGGAAAGCTGCGAATGCCGTGTGCCGCTGTTGAATAGCGTCGGCGTCGAACACATGAAATCAAAACTGGAAAGGAGGTCGTAGAACGCGATGGCCTGCGCTTCGCGGTCAATCTCGTTCAGCGCCAGCCCCATTGCGACGCGCATGAAGAAAATCTGCGGCATCTCGATGCGGCGGTCTTCAATGTGCAGAAAATAGCGGTCATACAGCGTTTGCAGCCCCAGATAACCGAAAAGCTGGTTGCGTTCAGGTTTCAGCGCCGCCGCGAGGCGGGCGGAATCGAAATCCTCAAGGCGCGGATCGAGCAATCCGGCAGCAACGCCGCATCGGATGAATTCCGGGAAATAACGCGCTTCGACCGTCGCGGCATCCCCTGTGTTCACCGTCTGTCCGGCAGATTCTTCGATCAGGCCGCCCAGCAGCAGCCGGGCTGCCGCATAACTGTAATCCGGCTCGCGCTCAATCAAAGCGCGGGCGGCAAGAATCAACGCATGCCGAACATCGGCAAAGGCAACGCCGTCGTACAAATTTTTCAGGGCATGGTCGAGAATGGTCTGTGCCGAAACGCCCGCGTCCAATCCGGCACACGCGGCTTCACAGGTTTTCAGCAAGCCGCCGACATCCAGCGGACGGCGCTCGCCATCAACAACGACATGCAGCGCCGGAGCGGCCTGCATCTGCGCCGCCCGCTCGGCGGCTCGGCGCTCGCGGTAGAGCACGTAGGCGCGCGCCACGTCGTGCTCGCCGGAACGCATCAGCGCCAGTTCCACCTGATCCTGAATGTCTTCAATATGTACCGTGCCGCCATCCGGCAAACGCCGCGTCAGCGCCCGGACAACCGTTCCGGTCAGTCGTGCGACGACCTCGCGAACACGCGAGGATGCGGCGACCTGACTGCCTTCGACCGCTAAAAAAGCCTTGGTTACGGCGACCGATATTTTTTCAGGATCAAAGGCGACGACCGCGCCGTTGCGGCGGATAACCTGTAAGGATGCCATTAAAAAATCGTCAGCGCCGTGGTCGCTGGAAGCTACGGAAGGAATCAGTTTCGCCAACATGGAGCCGTCTCCGCAAAATCGGGCGGGGATATCCGTCGCTGGCGCACGAAGCAGCGAAAAACGGCGAAAAGCAGAACGAGAACAGGAAAGGTCAGGTTCATCTTTGCGTCAGGGACACCCCGCCCCAATGAAAAAAGGAAGTATCGAAGGCAGGTCTCCTGACTCTCGGTTCATCACGTTTCGCCCGCCTTCCCGGAAAAATCCAGTGGCATTGAAAGAGGAATGGCAAAACGCTCGCCGATTACAGTTGCGGGGGCAGTTCTGGATTTCAGGCAGAAAAGCGCAAGCAAACGCTCAAACTTGACCCTGGCACCAGATTCCCTTTTCATCCCATGCGGGAACCTTCAACGGGGCGCAGTCTAATTTGCTTCAGCGCACACCGTCAAACAAAAAAACATGACGAACCATTGATTGCGGATCGTTTCTGCATAGCATCCGGCGTTATCACGGCAGTGCCTTGGAACAGAGGCTCTGCCGTGCGCCATAACCGCAAAAACCTTCGCGTATTTCGCCCAGATGCGCAATGGTTTGCCCGCTCCTTGATTCCGCCCATTGCCATGCCTGCGCAATAGCGCAAGAATCTTCAAATCCTATTTTCCGTTGCCGCAATGAAACGCCCGCGCCTTCTTGCTGTTTGTATTGCAACCTGCATACTGGCTGGATGCGGCCATGATGACGCGCCCTCGTACCAAGGCTACGTGGAAGGCGAATTCCTTTATCTGGCCGCGCCGCAGGCCGGTTATCTTAAAAGCCTCGACGCGCCACGCGGAACGCGGGTGAGCGAAGGCCAGCCAGTGTTCGCGGTGGCTGCCGACCCGGACATCGACGCCTTGCAGGAAGCCGAGGCGCGAGCCGATTCCGCGCGGGGAAAAGTGGAAAACCTGAAAGAGCCGCGCAGGCAAACGGAAATCGCCACGCTGGAAGCCAATCTGCGCGCCGCGCTCGCCAATTTGCGGCTCGCCAAAACCCGGCTTGAGCGCCAGAAGTCGCTCGCGCACGAAAACTTCGTCTCGCAAGCCGCCATCGACGAGGCCATCGGCAACTACGATCAGGCGTTGGCACAGGCGCAAGCGGCGCGGCAGCAAATTTCCACCTATCAGGACACTTTGGGGCGGGAGCCGGAAGTGCGCAGCGCCGAAGCCGAACTACAGGCCGCTGAAGCCCAGACGGCGCAGCGGCGCTGGACAGTGGAGCGCAAAACCGTTTCCGCCCCCGCCGCCGGGGAAATTGCCGACACTTGGTATCGCCCCGGAGAGTGGGTTCCCGCTGGCGCGCCCGTGGCGAGCCTCCTGCCGGATGACCGACGGCGGCTGCGTTTCTTCATTCCAGAAACCCTGCTCGCCCGCGTCCAGATTGGGCAAACCATAGAAGCGCGTTGCGATGGCTGCGCCGCGCCGATACGCGCCGTCATTGACTTCATCGCCCCTCAAGCCGAATTCACCCCGCCCGTCATCTACAGCCAAGAGAGCCGGGGAAAGCTCGTTTTCCGCGTCGAAGCCGCCCCGGCGCGGGAACAGGCCGCCGCCCTGCGACCGGGGCTGCCCGTCGATGTGCGCCTGCCGACCGAACAATGACATGGCCGCGCCCCTCGTCATTGATGTCAGCGGGCTGAACAAGCATTTCGGACATCGGCACGTTGTCAAAAACCTCGCCCTGCAAGTACGGGAAGGCGAAATTTTCGGCTTCCTCGGCCCCAATGGCAGCGGCAAAACCACTTCCATCCGCATGCTTTGCGGCCTGCTCACGCCAGACAGCGGGCAGGGCGCGTGCCTGGGGCTGGATGTCCTCAAAGACAGCGCCCGCATCAAAAGCCAGGTCGGCTACATGACCCAGCGGTTTTCCCTGTGGGACGACCTTTCCATCGAAGAGAATTTGGATTTCATCGCCCGCATGTTCAGCGTCGCCCACCGCCGACAAGCCGTGGCGCGGACGCTCGAAGAATTGGGATTGGCGGCGCGGCGGCGGCAGTTGGCCGGAACGCTTTCCGGCGGCTGGAAACAACGGCTGGCGCTGGCATCCTGCTTGCTGCACCGTCCCAAGCTGCTGCTGCTCGATGAGCCGACCGCCGGGGTCGACCCCCAAGCGCGGCGGGATTTTTGGGAAGAAATCCACCGACTGTCCGCCGCTGGCATCACCGTGCTCGTCTCCACGCACTACATGGACGAGGCGGAACGCTGCCATCGGCTCGCCTGGCTCTCTGCCGGACAATTGCTGGCTTGCGGCACGGCGGAAGAAATCATCGACGGCCTGTGCCTGAACACTTGGGAAATCAGCGCCCGCCAAGATGACGGCATCGCCCGTCACGCATTGCCCGACTTCGCGGACAAACTGCGCCAACTGCCTAGCGTGGACATGGTGGCCAGCTTTGGCGCCACCCTCCACGTCAGCGGACGGAACGCCGAGGTTCTCAAAACTGGCTTGGAAGCCGTGCTGGCAGGCAGCGCCCTGCAAATGCGCCCCGTGCCGCCCTCGCTTGAAGACGCTTTCATCCGCCTCATGCAGGGCAGCCCGCTTCACGCGCCGCAGGGCGGCGGAGACTGAATCATGGGGCGCTTCTTCACTTTTTCCGTCTCGCGCTGGCTCGGCATCCTCATCAAGGAATTTCTCCAACTCAAACGGGATCGGCTCACCTTTGCCATGATCGTCGGCATCCCGGTCGTCCAGCTTTTGCTGTTCGGCTTCGCCATCAACACCGACCCCCGCCACATGCCGACCGCCGTGGTCATGGCCGACCCCGGCCCTTTCGCGCGCGCCTATCTTGCCGCCATGCAGAACAGCAGCTATTTCGACCTCGTCGGCAGCGTCGATGCCCGCGAGGCCGACGCGCTGCTTGATGAAGGCCGGGTCAGATTCGTCATCACCTTTCCCGCTGGTTTTCACCGCGACTTGGCGCGTGGCAAATCCCCGCCGCTCCTCGTTGAGGCCGACGCGACCGACCCGATGGCGATGAGCGGCGCGCTCTCCGTGCTGGCCCATTTAGGCACATCGGTTTTCGCGCCGGATTTGCCCGGACTTGCGCGAGCCCGCCCGCCGCCCATCGACCTGCGCGTCCATCGCCGCTACAACCCGGAGGGTCTCACTACTTACAACATCGTCCCCGGCATCATGGGCGTCATCCTCACCATGACCCTCGTGCTCATGACGGGGCTGGCCATGACCCGCGAGCGGGAACGGGGCACGTTTGAATGCCTGCTCGCCACCCCCGCCACGCCGCTGGAAGTGCTCATTGGCAAAATCATCCCCTACATCATCATCGGGCTGCTGCAAGTCACGCTCATCTTGGCCGCGTCACGCTGGATATTCGGCATCCCCGTCCGAGGCAGCCTGCCCCTGCTCTATGTCATGGTGCTGCTTTTTATCTGCGCCAACCTCATGCTCGGCATCACGATTAGTTCGCTGGCTCGCAACCAGCTACAGTCGATGCAGATGACCATCTTCTTTTTTCTTCCCTCGATTCTGCTCTCCGGCTTCATGTTTCCCTTCCAGGCCATGCCCGGATGGGCGCAAGCCATCGGCAACGCCCTGCCGCTCACCCACTTTTTGCTCATCGTGCGCGGCATCCTCCTCAAAGGCAGCGGCCTCGGGCTGCTCTGGCCGCACATCTGGCCCCTCCTCCTTTTCACCGCCGTGGCGCTCGCCGCCGGACTGAAGACCTATCGGCAGACGTTGGATTAAAAATGAAAAACCGCCGCATAGCGGCGGCTCACACGGCCAGATTAAGCGGCAAATCGGAAATGTCCTTGAGCCGGTTTCCTTTGACCTTGACAGACAGCAGGTCTGCGGCACCATCCATGCCAAGCCTGTTTACGACTTCTTGCAATTCGTACAGCGCAAAGTGATACACGTAGTCAATATCCCCAGTACCTAATGCGAGCAACGCAAAGCGGCTTGGCAACGGCTCTGCGGTAACTTCAACGACATGGGGCAAGCGTCCTTTCCGGTTACGCACCAGATTCAATGCCTCTGAACGGGTGTTTTGCGCACGGTCGCTGCGGATCGTTCGGGATCCGCCCGGTAGTTTTCCACCGATTAAATGCCAGTTAAAATTACTTCAAGGTAGGCTTGAAGTGCCGCTCACGAAGGCGCGTTCGTATTGATGCTACCCGTCGACACCTCACGTTCCCGTCCTTGGCCTCCATGCCCTGTCCTTGGACGACGGTGCCGGGCGCGAGGCTGGGGTTGGCCCGCGCATTGATGTCGTCCTCCTGCGGCGGTAGGGGAGTCTGGGCCAGCACCTACTCGATTTTCTCGTCGCTGCCTTTATGCAAAAGCTCGTACGGCTATATTTCCAAGGTTTCGTGCTCGTTGCCGACCAAGAATTTTTCCCTGTATGGCGAGCGGGTCGGGGCGCTGTCCATCATCACAGCGAGCAAGGAAGAAGCGGCGCGGGTTGGCTCGCAGGTCAAGCGCGTCATCCGCACCAACTATTCCAACCCGCCCACGCACGG
>JAITVD010000081.1 GCA_031285965.1 Azoarcus sp. | reverse complement strand
AGGAGCCGTTCGCAGAGCCGCGTGACGGCATCCAGCCCGAAGGCGCGGATGGACGCAGTGTCGTCGCCGTAGCTTTCAAGCTGCCTGCGCATCCAGCGCGGGATGTCCGCGCCGCAGGCGTCCGAAAAACGGGCGAGCCTGAAAAAGCCCGTGATGGGCATGACGCCGGGGATGATGGGCGTCTCCACGCCCGCCGTGCGGACTTTGTCCACGAAATGAAAATAGGCGTCGGCGTTGTAGAAATACTGCGTGATGGCCGCGTCGGCTCCGGCTTTTGCCTTGCGGATGCAGCTTCGTGAGCAGTACTTCAAGTCCGCCTTGAAGCGGCTTTAACCGGGATTCGATCAGTAGAAAACTACCGATCAAATTTTCTACGAAAAAAACTACCGAAAAACTCCAAATTCGTCCGGAAATCAAGATTTATATCAAAATCTTGATTTACCTGTAGCGATGCGGGTTCCAGCCCGATTTTGCTTCCTGAATCCGTCCGGTTTCTACTGATGTTCTACAAAATGCTGTTTTTTTCAGAAAATAGTAGTATGATTTATGTATCTGACACCTTGGTGAACTGGGAAGCAAAAAAACTATCTCACTGTTAATATTTTGTCATGGAGTAGCAAACCTTGAGGCAATGGGTCTTTTGGTTGATCGCGCTGCTGTTGGTTTATGGTGGTTGGCAATTCCTCCGAGCACTGTGCACCAGTTTTCATCCGAAAACCGTTCCGGCGATTGATAAAAACACCGCCGCAGCGCCAAATCTGGATGACGATCTCTTCAATTATCCGCCATCGGCAAAAGAGCCGGAATCCGGCGTGACGGTCTCTGTCTATTCGCATCAGCCGCCCAATATGCCCACGCCCGAGGAAACAAAAATAGCCCCGCTCAATTCTTTTTCCATCGAACTGGAACTACAGCGCCTGCGGATTGAAGTCGGCACTTTGCGGGAGCAAGTCGAGGCGCAGCAAAAAGAAATCGAGGCTTTGCGCCCGAACAGGGGAAATCCGGCGGAAAGCCGCATCGAGCCGATCATCCCGTCTGCGGCGCAGGAACCGGACACGTCGCCGGAATATGATGAAGCTCTGGCATTGGCGCGGCGCGGCATCATGGCCGATGTCATTGCCTCCCGATGCGGCATCACGCGCGCCGAAGCTGATTTGGTTTCCTCGCTGGCAGCGCGGGGGCAGCCACAAAAAGCAACTAGGGAAATGCGATGAGACGGCGCAGAATTTCATTTTCTGCCGACCCGCGCCGGACAGCCCTGAAACGGGCGGGGCTGGCCGTAGCGGCGGCACTCGCGCTGCTGCTGGGCGTATTGTGGTTTGGGGATAGCGACCAGCCATCACCGCCGCCGCTGCCCGCGCCTGTCGCGGATGCCATCCTCCCGCCGCAGCCTGAAGCGTCCGCGACAGAGATGCCTGCACCGGAAGTCGGAACGCCCGCGCCGGAAGTCGGAACGCTCGTGCCCATGCCGGGCGCGTCAATGGTCAGCGAACCTGCTGAAACGCCCGCGCCCGCCGCCGAAGAAAACGCTCCCGCACAAGGAAGCGCCCCCGTGCCGGAAGCAAGCGCCACGGCGCAACAGCCCGCAACGCCACAGGAACCCCAGAAGCCCGCCGAGCCTCCCCCGAAGCAGGTTTCCTTGTCAGATGGATATTTTGTTCAATTAGGCGTGTTCAATAGCACGGACAATGCCGTAAAGCTATTTGACAATGTCTCCTCAACTGGCATGACCGCCCACATCCAATCGCGGGTCGTGGTCGGGCCTTTTCGTAACAAACGTGAAGCCGAGGCGGCACGTCGCCGCCTGAAAGATATTGCGGAAGGAACCGTACTGCCGCCGCAGAAAACTGCGGCAAAAACCGGAAAATCCAAAGCAAAATCACGGCGGCGAGCGCGATGATCCGTCCTTGTGCGGGTCATTCAATCTGTTGGGGGAGCCTGTATGAAAATCGAAAACCCGGTATTGGGCGCTATTGAAGTTTCTGACGACAAAGTCATCGAATTTCCGGCGGGGCTGCCGGGATTCGGAAATCTGCGCCGTTTCGCGCTTTTGTATGAAGAAGGCGGCGGAGGCAGGGTTCTCCTGCTCCAGAGCTTAGACGATGCCACCGTTGCGTTCTCGCTTGCGGGCCCCGAGCAGCTTGGCATCACTTACGAGTTTCCGCTCACGGACGAAGAAACGAACACGCTGCTTCTGTCCCGCCCGGAAGATGCCGTGGTCGCCGTCATCATCCGCAAAGGCGACGACGCGCCAGCCAGCGCCGGACTGCGCGCCAATTTCATGGCGCCGCTCATCATCAACATCCGGCAGTTGCGCGGTCTTCAGAAAGTCATTGAAAAGGGCTGCTGCGACATCGTCTTGCGCGTGCGCGGCTGAACCGCAAGCGGCTATCATTCCAAGGGGCGCGAAAACCCGCGCCCCTTTTTATTTTGTCTTTCCCGGAGCCTTACATGAGCCGCACGACCATTTCCACTTCCCAAGCCCCCGATGCCATTGGCATTTATTCGCAAGCGGTGAGGGTAGGCGATACCGTTTATTGCTCCGGCCAGATTGGGCTTGAACCGGCATCGGGGCAACTGGTCGAGGGGTTTGAGGCGCAGGCCGTCCAAGTATTTGAAAACCTGAAAGCCGTGGCAGAGGCCGCAGGCGCAACGCTCGCGCAAGCGGCGCGTGTGACCATCTACCTGACCGACCTTGGGCATTTTGGCAAGGTCAACGAAATCATGGCCCGTTATTTCACCGAGCCTTACCCTGCCCGCGCCGCCGTCGGTGTCAAGGAACTGCCTCGGGGGGCGCTGGTCGAGGCCGACGCTATTCTCTTCCTTGGTTGATTCCGGCTCCATGTCTGCCGCCGCCCGCTGGCCTTCGGAAGGAAGTCGGCTGGCGACCCTGCTGGGCAAGCTCGACATTCGCCAGCCAGAAGACCTCCTCCTCCACCTGCCGCTGCGCTACGAGGACGAGACGCGCCTCATCCCCATTGGTCAGACGCAGCCCGGCGTGTGCGCGCAGATTGAAGCCGAAGTGCTTTCGTGCGAAGTCACGCGCCCGCGCCGCCAGTTGCTCGCCCGCTTGCGCGACGACGCGGGTTCCGAAATCGTCGCGCGCTGGCTCAACTTTTATCCCTCGCTGCAAAAACAGCTTGCCGCTGGCCAGCGGGTCAGGCTGTTCGGCGAGGTGCGGGGCGGTTTTTTCGGGGTGGAGATGGTGCATCCGCGCTTGCGCCTGGTGGACAAAGACACGCCTTTGCCCCAGGCGCTCACGCCCGTCTATCCGACGACCGCCGGTCTTGGGCAACCGAGCCTGCGCCGCTTGCTGGATGCCGCACTGGATGCCGCGTCGCTGGACGACCCCATGCCCGCCACCATCCGGCAACGGCTGGCGCTGCCGGAGTTTGCGGAAACCCTCCACGCGCTCCATCGTCCCCCGCCCGATGCCGATGCGCGTCTACTGGAAGAGCGCGAGCATCCAGCATGGTGGCGAATCAAGTTTGAGGAGCTGCTCGTGCAGCAGTTGTCGCTGCGCCGCGCCTACAACGCCCGCCGCGCCTACAACGCCATCTGCTTGCCGCCGCAGCGGACGCTGACCCGCGCTCTGCTTGAGCATCTGCCGTTCGCCCTGACTTCGGCGCAGCAACGGGTCATCCGCGAAATTGCTGCCGACCTTGCCGCGCCGCATCCCACGCAGCGGCTCTTGCAGGGCGACGTGGGCAGCGGCAAAACCATCGTCGCCGCGTTTGCCATGCTGCAAGCGGCGGAAAACGGCTGCCAAGCCGTCTTGATGGCGCCAACCGAAATTCTTTCCGAACAGCATTACCGCAAGCTCGCCGCTTGGCTCGCCCCTCTTGGAATCGGCATTGCGTGGCTGTCGGGCGGGCGCAGGAAACGAGAAAGGGAAGCCGAGCTTGAACGCTTGCGCAGCGGCGAATGCCTGCTCGCGGTAGGAACCCACGCCCTAATCGAAACCACCGTCGAACTGCCCCGGCTGGCGCTGGCGGTCGTCGATGAGCAGCACCGTTTCGGCGTGCGCCAGCGGCTCGCCTTGCGCGACAAAGGGGCAACTGGCTCGCGCCCCCACATGCTGATGATGTCCGCAACGCCTATTCCGCGCACGCTGGCGATGACCCATTACGCCGACCTCGACGTTTCCACGCTCGACGAACTGCCGCCGGGGCGCTCGCCTATCCTCACCCGGCTGGCCTCAGCGGCGCGGCGGGAAGAAATCATCGCCCGACTGAAAACGGCATGCCAGAACGGGCAACAAGCCTATTGGGTCTGCCCCCTGATTGAAGAATCGGAAGCCCTGCAACTGAAAACCGCGCTGGAAACATGGGAAGCCCTCAAGGAAGCCCTGCCGGAACTACGGGTCGGGCTGATTCATGGCCGCCTTAAGGCGGAAGAAAAAACGGCGGCGATGGCCGCTTTTTCCGCAGGGGAAACCAATGTACTGGTCGCCACCACGGTCATCGAAGTCGGCGTGGACGTGCCTCGCGCAAGCCTCATGGTGATTGAGCACGCGGAACGCTTCGGCCTTGCGCAACTGCACCAGTTGCGGGGGCGGGTCGGTCGCGGCGCGGCGCAGTCCTCATGCGTGCTGCTGTATGAGCCGCCGCTGTCAGCCACCGCCCGCGCGCGGCTCAGGGTCATCTTTGAGCACAGCGACGGCTTTGCCATTGCCCGCGAGGACTTGCACATACGCGGCCCCGGAGAATTCATCGGAGCGCGGCAGAGCGGGCTGCCGATGCTGCGCTACGCCGACCTCGAACGGGACACCGAACTCATCGAACCCGCCCGCGAACTGGCCGGAGAACTGCTCGCCCATCACCCCGAAGCCGTCGCAAAACTGCTCGCCCGCTGGCTCGGCCATCGGGAAGGGCTGTTGAATGCCTGAACGGGAGGCAGAACAGGTAATATTGCGGCCTGACCGAATCACCCCGCCTTGCGCGGGACACTAAAGTGACGACACTCCCGACATCCGCACCGAAGATTCCGACTATCACTGTCAGTCTACGGCCTTTTGCTCCCCCCGAGCCTGACCCGCCTCCGGCGGTATCGACGCTGCTGGCCACCATCAGCGCCCTGCCCAGCGGCAGCCTCCGCTTCAGGTTCGCGCTCGAAGGCCGCATCAGCGCCCTGCGCGTACCCGCTGCTGACGCGCCGCCGTCCGGCGCGCTATGGCAGCACACCTGTTTTGAAGCGTTCATTTCCACCCCGGACGGAGAGAACTACCGCGAATTCAACTTTTCGCCCGCCGGACAATGGGCGGCCAGCAAATTCCTGCACTACCGCGAAATCGGGCATACGTTCAGCGAAGAAAAACCGGCGGCGGTCTCCGTCACGAGCGAGTGCCATGAAAATCGGCTTACCCTCACGGCCGAAGTGCCGCCCTCGCTGCTGTATACCTCCCCTATCCTGCGGCTGGGGCTGGCGGCGGTGGTCGAGTTTGATGACGGCAACATTGAATACTGGGCGCTCTGCCATCCGGCGGAACGCCCCGATTTCCACCACGCCAACGGCTGGACGCTGCGGCTCGACACCCGGTTGGCAAAACAATGAATGTCCGATTCCTGACCGGCCTTGACCGCCTGCTCGCCGAACCCGCGCTCGCCCGCCCGCTTGCGAATCACCGCGTGGCGCTGCTCGCGCACCCCGCCTCCGTCACGGCGAGCCTCACCCACGCGCTCGACGCGCTCGCGGCGTTGCCCAACATTCGGCTCTCTGCTGCTTTCGGCCCGCAGCACGGCTTGCGCGGCGACAAGCAAGACAACATGGTCGAATCGCCCAATTACATCGACCCCGCGCACGGCATCCCCGTTTTTAGCCTATACGGCGAAGTGCGCCGCCCCAGCGCGGAAATGATGGACAGCTTCGACGCTCTGCTCGTCGACATGCAGGATTTGGGCTGCCGCATCTACACTTTCATCACCACCCTGCGCTACGTGCTCGAAGAGGCGGCACGGCACGGAAAATCCATCTGGGTGCTCGACCGCCCCAATCCCGCAGGCCGTCCGGCGGAGGGGCTGCTGCTGCGCCCCGGCTGGGAGAGTTTCGTTGGTGCGGGTGCGTTGCCGATGCGCCACGGGCTGACTTTGGGCGAACTGGGGCGCTGGTTCGTCGCCGCCCTGAAGCTCAACGTGGACTACCGCGTCATCGAGATGCAAGGCTGGCAGCCCAACGACGCGACGGGCTACGGCTGGCCGCCTGAACGCGCGTGGGTCAATCCCAGCCCCAACGCGCCCAACCTTTCGATGGCGCGCGCCTATGCCGGAACGGTAATGCTCGAAGGCACGACGCTCTCCGAAGGGCGCGGCACGACCCGCCCGCTCGAACTCTTTGGCGCGCCGGGGCTGGACATCCGCGCCTTGCTCGACACGATGCGCGGCCTCGCGCCCCAATGGCTGGAAGGCTGCCATCTGCGCGAATGCTGGTTTGAGCCGACTTTCCATAAACACGCCGGACAGTTGTGCGCGGGCGTGCAAATCCACGTCGAAGACATCCATTACGTACATGACGCTTTCCGCCCGTGGCGGCTCATGGCGCTGGTCTTCAAGGCGCTGCGCCAGATCGAGCCGGACTATCCGCTGTGGCGCGATTTTCCTTATGAATACGAACACGAGCGCCTCGCCATCGACCTCATCAACGGCAGCCCGCTGCTGCGCGAATGGGTCGACGACCCAGCGGCTTCCACGAACGATTTCGACTCCCTCGCGGCGGCGGACGAAGCCGATTGGCGCGAGAGCCGCCGCCCGTTCCTGCTGTATCCCTGACACTCATTTATCAACGCCGACAGCGGAAAACTAAACAGACAATTCACCTGATTTTCGCTTCCCGGAGCGCCAACATGACGAAAACCGCCCTCAAAATATTTGCCTGCAATTCCAACGAACCGTTAGCCCGCGAAATTTGCAACCGGCTTGGGATGCCCTTGTCCCAGCTTGAGATTTCCCGTTTTTCCAACGACAACCTGCATGTGCAGGTTCTGGAAAACGTGCGCGAGCGCGATGTGTTCGTCGTTCAATCCTTCACCGAGCCAGTCAGCCATCACATCATGGAATTGCTGATTACGCTCGACGCGCTCCGAAGCGCCTCGGCGCAGCGCATCACGGCGGTGATTCCTTATTATTCCTACGCCCGTTCAGACAAAAAGGACAAACCGAGGATTTCGATTACCGGGCGGCTAATGGCCGACATGCTCGTCACCGCCGGGGCGAACCGTGTGCTGACGATGGACTTGCATGCCGATCAGGTGCATGGTTTTTTCAGCGTGCCGGTCGACCACCTGACCGCGACGCCAGTCATTGCCGAGCATTTCCGCAACCGCTTCGACCTGCAAAACATGGTCGCCGTGGCAACCGACGCGGGCGGCGCGAAGCGGGCCGGACGTTTTTCCGAACTGCTCGGCATTCCGATGGCAATCATCGACAAGCGGCGCATCACCGATACGCTGGTCAAGCAAGGCCACGTCGTCGGCGACGTGAGCGGGCGCGACACGGTGATTTTTGAGGATGAAATCTCCACGGGCGGTACATTGATTTCGACCATCGAAACGCTGCGCGCCGCCGGGGCAAAAAGCGTCCACGCGGGTGCTGTGCATGGGGTGCTGTGCGGCTCCGCCGTTGAGCGTCTGCGCGACGCGCCCATTGATTCCATCGTCGTCACCAACACCGTGCAGGTCGCGCCAGAAAAACGCTTCGACAAGCTCACCGTTCTGACCGTTGCCCCGCTGTTCGCTGCCGCTATCGAGCGCATCCACAGCGGGGCAAGCGTCGGCGCGTTGTTCGCCTAGGGCAACCCGCGTTTTTAGGCGATGCCCATATCCTGCTGGATGCCAACGATGTCAATCTGCCCATGCGTCTCCGCAAACGCATCGGGAAGGTTCTTGACAAGGACATTGCCCGCGATGGAGGCAAAAGTCACCTTTGCCAATACCATCTCCCCGGACGGCAGGTCATCGTCGCGCATCAAACTGCTCAAATCCTTCAAAAGAGCCAAGTCCGCTTTCAGCGTGTCCCGTTTCGGGGTCGAAGAAGTTTCGGCGGCCTCATAGGCAATGTCGTGCTCTAAAGCCAGCGCATCCACCGCGTTGGTCGGCTGAACCGCAGAACCGGTGGCGGTTCCGCCAATCTGGCCGGAAGAATAGCCGGGGCCGATATAGTTGGTTCCGGCAAGGCCAAAATGATTCCAAGTGCTGCCGGATACAAAAAGAGGAGAAGAGAAAAAAAACTGTCCCAAACTTTGTAGTCTCATGCTTTCCATCCTTGAAAAAAATGACTGAAAGATTCGCGGATGTCGATTTTCCACCCGCTTAGGCAAACGCTTTTGGATAATAGCAAGCATGGTTATGCCATGTCCATGAGTTCCGATTGAAATTTTGCGAATCCAATTGCCGCGCCGTGCAGGTGGCCGCGTTTATAAAAAGCAAAATGCTAGGCATCACGGCGGCGCGATTTGTCGCAAACAAGATTAAAATCCGTATTTTTTCCGCCTCCCCGGAGCATCCGATGCCTCAATACCGTTCCCGTCTTTCCACCTCTGGCCGCAACATGGCGGGCGCACGGTCGCTGTGGCGCGCAACCGGCATGCGGGACGAAGATTTCGGCAAGCCCATCATTGCCGTCGCCAACAGCTTCACCCAGTTCGTGCCGGGACACGTGCACCTCAAGGAACTCGGCCAATTGGTCGCCCGCGAAATCGAAGCTGCTGGGGGCGTGGCGAAGGAATTCAACACCATTGCCATCGACGACGGCATTGCGATGGGTCACGGCGGCATGCTCTATTCGCTGCCCTCACGCGATCTGATTGCGGATTCAGTCGAATACATGGCCAATGCGCACACCGCCGACGCGCTGGTCTGCATTTCAAACTGCGACAAAATCACGCCGGGCATGCTCATGGCGGCGCTGCGGCTCAACATTCCGGCGATTTTCGTCTCCGGCGGCCCAATGGAAGCGGGCAAGCTCAAGTGGAAAACACAGACCCTGTCGCTCGACCTGATCGACGCAATGGTCAAAGCGGCGGACAGCGCGTGTTCGGATGACGAAATCAGCGCGGTCGAGCACGCCGCCTGCCCAACTTGCGGCTCCTGCTCGGGCATGTTTACCGCCAACTCAATGAATTGCCTGACCGAGGCGCTGGGTCTTTCCCTGCCGGGCAACGGCACGCTGGTAGCTACACACGCCGACCGCGCGGGGCTTTTCCGCGAGGCCGGACGGCGCATCGTCGGCATGGCCAAGCAATACTACGAACAGGGCGATGAGACTGTTTTGCCGCGTTCGATTGCCCGTTTCGAGGCATTTGAAAACGCGATGAGCCTAGATGTGGCAATGGGCGGCTCAAGCAACACCGTCCTGCATCTTTTGGCCGCCGCGCACGAAGCCGGGGTGGATTTCGCCATGAAGGATATTGACCGCCTCTCGCGGCGCGTCCCTTGTCTGTGCAAGGTGGCGCCAGCGGTCGCCGATGTCCATATCGAGGATGTTCACCGTGCGGGCGGCGTGATGGGCATCCTCGGGGAACTCGACCGCGCCGGACTGCTCCACCGGGACATGCCCACCGTGCACAGCCGCACATTCGCGGACGCGCTGGCGCAATGGGACGTGGCGCGAGCCTCCCATGACGCTGCCGCAGAGGATTTTTACCGCGCCGCGCCGGGCGGCGTTCCAAGCCGGGAAGCCTTCAGCCAAGATAGTCGCTGGCCTGAACTCGACCTCGACCGCGCCGGAGGCGTTATCCGCGACCGCGAACATGCTTTCAGCCAAGACGGCGGGCTGGCGGTGCTCTTCGGCAACATTGCTGAAAAAGGCTGCATCGTCAAAACAGCCGGGGTTGACGCTTCCATCTGGACGTTTTCCGGCACGGCAAAAGTATTTGAGAGCCAGGAAGAGGCCGTCGACGGCATCCTCGGCAACGCGGTGCAGGCAGGCGACGTGGTCGTCATCCGTTATGAAGGTCCCAAAGGCGGCCCCGGCATGCAGGAAATGCTCTACCCGACGAGCTACCTCAAATCACGCGGCCTCGGCAAGCAATGCGCACTGCTCACCGACGGGCGCTTCTCCGGCGGCACGTCGGGGCTGTCGATTGGCCACGCCTCGCCGGAAGCCGCTTGTGGCGGCGCGATTGCCCTGATTGAAAACGGCGACCGCATCGAAATCGACATTCCAAACCGCAGCATCCATTTGGCGATTTCCGACGAAGAACTCGCCCGCCGCAAGGCCGCAATGCAGGCACGCGGCAAGATGGCGTGGAAGCCCGTCGGGCGCGAACGCCCCATTTCAGCGGCGCTACAGGCTTACGCGGCGCTCACCACCTCGGCGGACACTGGCGCGGTGCGTGATGTCACTCAGTTACAGGCTCAGGAAAACTAAAAATGGACGCCGAACTCAACCGCCTCGAAGCGCAGCTTGAGCAGCTCATCAGCATGTACGCGGCACTGCGCGACGAAAACCGCAGCCTGCGCGGACAACTGTCCCGGACAGAGGCCGAGAACCGCCAGCTTGCGGGCAAAATCGGCCTTGCCGCCGAAAAACTCGAAACCGTGCTTTCCAGACTGCCGCAACAGGGAGGAGAACAATGAAAGAGTCCGAAATGCTCGACATCACCCTCCTTGGCAAGGAGTACCACGTCGCCTGCGTCCCGCGTGAGCGCGAAAGCCTGCTCGAAGCGGTGGCCTATCTCGAACAACGCTTTGGCGAGACGGCAAAGAAAACAAAAGTAGCCAACGAAACATTGGCCGTCATGACGGCGCTCAATATTGCGCACGAGTTTCTGCAATTACTGCACGGTCGCGGGTTTGACTTGCCTACTTTGAAGCGTAGAATCGGTCATATGCAGATGCGCGTCGAAGGCGTGCTGGCCCAGCAGGAAAAGCTCTTCTAGCCGGGTCGGGCGCAAACCCCGCGCAAGGGACAATCCCCTGCGGTGTTCGATGAAACCGTACATTCCGTGAACCATCTCAAGCGAATGGTTGCTGACTAACAATCGCTGGTGTGTACGCCCCTCGCGGGCGAACCTGAAGCGGAAAGGAAGTGACCCCCTGAACCCTAAGTTCAGGATAATCGGCGGAAACGGCACTCGCGGGGGCCAAAAATGAAGCGCGGCATTTGCCGCGCTTCTCTTTTCATACCTGCCAAACACGCACTGGGCAAAGGCGCTTTTTCGATGACATTCGACCTCTGGTGGCTCGCCTATCCGCTGCTCGGCATCGTCGTTGGCTTCCTTGCGGGGCTGCTCGGCATCGGCGGCGGCGGCATTCTGGTTCCGATGCTGACCGCCCTTTTTCTTGCCCAGTCCTTCCCGCGTGAGCAAGTCATCCACATGGCGCTCGGCACCTCGATGGCGACCATCGTCCTCACCTCGGTTTCCAGTCTGCGCGCGCACCACAGCCGAGGCGCGGTGAACTGCGGCATCGTCTGGCGCATCACGCCGGGTATCCTCGCCGGAACCTTTTTCGGCACCTTCTTCGCCTCGCGCCTCGCCGCCGTGCCGCTGGCGATATTTTTTGCTTGCTTCATCAGCTTCGTCGCCTGCCAAATGTGGTTCGGGGTCAAACCCAAACCCTCCCGCGAACTGCCCCGCCGCGTCGGCATGACCGCCGTCGGCCTCTTCATCGGCTTCATCTCTGCGCTGGTCGCCATTGGTGGCGGCTCGCTTTCCGTGCCTTTCATGCTCTGGTGCAACGTCGATGCGCGACACGCCATCGGCACTTCGGCAGCCATCGGCTTCCCCATCGCGCTCGCGGGCACAATAGGCTATCTGGTCAACGGCTGGTCAAACACAGGAATGCCGCCTTACACGCTAGGCTACATCCACCTGCCCGCCCTCGTGCTGGCCGGCGGAGCCAGCATACTCATGGCGCCCATAGGCGCTTCCTGCGCCCACCGGATGCCCGTGGACATATTGAGAAAAATCTTCGCGGGAATATTGATTCTGCTCGCGCTTGAAATGCTGACAAGCGTTTTTAGGTGAAGAATTATGCTGTATTAGTTTTACTAAATGATCTAAAAAGTTTCTGTTTCCTAAATTTTATAAAATTTGACCAATAAGGACGATCAGAAACGAGCTTAATTATGCCGTAGACGCGCAAAATGCCCACTTTTTGACCAGTTTACGCATAACGTCCCGGCTGTGTGCGACGGTTTTGATTTTTTGTCATCTTGTCTGTTTTTATTTTTACTTGCTATTAAATTAGTTGCTTCTATGTTCTAATATAAAATATTGGATTAAAGAAAATGATGTTCGACTATCAAATGGAAGTCCAACAAAACGACTACTATCCGATTGCTCTTGAACCGAAACTGCCGAACGGCCAATTTCTTTATGATTTTTATCAAACGCTTTCAAAATAAGCCGAGCATTAAAATCTTTTTCAAAAACCGTATAGAGAATCATTTCTTGTTCTTGCGAGGAAGCATTACGACTTACTTCAGCACGGGTAACATTCAAAAATTCTTTGCTTTACCTGTGACCCTTACTTCTTTTTTTACAAGACTTTTATTAATGCCTTTACCACTACCCTTTAAAACTTCGCTAATACCTTCACTTATATGGATTCTGCGGCATCTTTTCCTGTGCCTTTTAATCCATCACCAACACCTCCTATGAAATTTGCCTGCTGTTCCGTTACCGCTCGACCGGATTCCTGTGCTCTTTTATTTCTTGCATCTTTACTGCAACCAAAAAACAGTACACAAGTCGATATAAAAATGATGGGGATTATTTGTTTCATGCCTTTCTCCTTGCAAGGTTTTGTTTTAACTAAAAATCCCACAATTTCAAGTGAATGTCAATATCCTTTTTATTATTGTTCATACACTAGATATAATGTCACAGAGGCCCGCCGCCGCGCGGCTCATTGACCGTGCGCGGCGTTCGGTGATGTAATCGGCATTTCGGGGCGCGCGGCCCTTCCGCCCGCCCCGCCCAGGCAAAGGAGCGGCGACGGCGATGGAGGCGAGGATGGCGATGGAGGCGTGCGCGCCGCTCGACGGGCTGCCCGGGCAGCGGCACCGGCTCCTCAGCGTGGCAACGCCGCTGGGCGGCGAGAAGCTGGTGGCGGAGCGGTTCCGTGGCCGCGAGGCGGTCTCGGAGTGCTTCCGCTTCAGCGTCGAGTGCCTGTCCGGCGACGCGCATCTCGACCT
>JAITVD010000053.1 GCA_031285965.1 Azoarcus sp. | reverse complement strand
GAGCAAAGCGCCGGCGGCGCTTCCCCGCGCCGCCTTGCTGGTCAGCAGCAATCCCGCGAGGCCGCCCAAAGCCGCTGGGCCGAGCAAGCTGGACAAGGGATTGCCGTTTTCGTTGCCGCCACGACTGGAGCCATATCCCTATGCCAGCCTAGGGTTCAAAGTGTACGTCCCGGCGATGCTGGCTTGCGTCCGCACGTGTCCCTGCATGGCGGCGAGCGCGGACGGGCCGTCGAAGTGTCCTTCGAGTGGGAATCGCTCCACGTCCAGCGCGTAGAGCGTGAAGATGTAGCGGTGCATGAGTTCGTCGTTCCACGGTGGGCAGGGGCCGTCATAGCCGAAATACTCACCGCGCATGTCGTTGTCGCTGTTGAACCAGTTCGTGTAGTCGTTAGTGCCGCGCCTTGAGCCATACGGAGCCGTAGGCCCGGATTTGCCGCGTGGGGTCACTTCGTTTGAAAACTCGCCAGCGGCGATTTCGCGTAGGTCGGCAGGCAAATCCACCAACACCCAATGGAAAAAATCCACTCTGGGCAAGCTGGCTGGCACTGTGCGGCCTTCTTGGTTGATGTCGTCGCCCTTGCTGGGCGCGTCGGGATCGTGGCAGATCAGCGCAAAGCTCTTGGTTCCTTCGGGAACGTCGCTCCATGCGAGATGGGGATTGCGGTTTCTGCCTAAACTGACATGGTGGGCGGCATCGGGTACGGCAAAAGCGAATTCTCCCGAGATTCTTTGCCCATCCGCAAAACTGTTGCTGCTGATTTTCATGTGCAGGCTCTCCGTATTTCGGAAAATTGAAACATCATACAAAATCGAGCCGCTGAAACAGACGGTTCTTGTTTCTGGTGTTGCAAGAGTTACGTGGCTGCCGCCCTTGGCTGCGCGACAATGCCTTGAGACATGGCCGCCGTATATTCGGTAGCCAGTCGCGCTGAAAGGACGACCAAGGCTTTCAACGCTTCTGGGTCGGACTGTGCAAGCTGCGCCAGCCGCGCGATTCGGGTCAATAGCTCTGGCGCGACGCTTGGATGCTGAGGCTGCTGGATAGGCTGCGGCGTAATGGATACGACCTGCGCGGAAAACGGCGGGGAAATCGGTGAAGGCTCTGGCTGCGCCTGGGGCGGTTCCGCAGGTTCATCTTCCTCCAATATCTGAATCTGAAGCGTAGGAACGGGTGGGCGCACAGAGGAAAGGGGAGATTCCGGGGCAGGTTCTGCCACAGGGGGAGCTACGATCTGGGCAGGAACCAGCACGGGTTCGGGAGATTCGTCCTGGTCTTGCGTTGGCTGAATGGCAACGGCTGGCTCCTCGGGGGGAGAAGGCGGCGGAGGCGTTTCGGCCTCGGTTTGTTGCGGCGGCGCTTGCGGGGAAATCACGACTTCCTCGGAAGAGGATTCAGCCGCTGGCTGGGCTTCCTGCGCGGAAGCGTCGCTGGGGGGACGCCTCGGAACCCGTTCATCGTCGAGCAGGCGGGCGATGCGTCCAAACACTTCAAACCGTGAGAACGGTTTTTTCATGAAGTCGTCAGCGCCGATGTGCACGCCGAAAAACTGCACCTTGGCCTGTTCGTTGCCGCTCATCATGATGATGGGCGTCTCTCGGGTACGGGCGTTTTTGCGCAGCGCCCGCAGCGCCGCAAAACCGTTGATGCCGGGCATCACGATGTCGAGAAAAATCAGGTCGGGCTTTTGGGTCAGGGCGACTTCCATGCCTTTTTTGGCATCCAGCGCGCATAAAAAAACGCAGTGCGACGATTCGAGGAAGCGTTTCATCGCCGTCAGAATGGTAGGGGAATCGTCGATTACGAGTACCCGTGTGCCTTCCTTTGGGTTCACGCGGGGGCGCAGACGGCGCTCCTCCAGTTGGTCCGCGATATTTTCGGGCAGGGATTTCCTGCGAAAAAAAGAAAAAAGATGACCGAAAAAGCCCACGTTTGATTACTCCAGACCAAGAATTCCAATGCTTTCTGCTGTTTGCAACGCTCTGTGCAAAACGCCCCATATCATACACCCCTACGCGGGAATCTTATTGAAAGATAAAAATTATTAAGCAATATTTAATTCATATATCATAGTATTATTGCGGTTTCCCGCAATCAGCAAGCGTTATTCAAGTTTAGTCGCTTTTGACTCCCGCCATGCCCGCCATCAGGCGCACCGTTTGATAGGCCAGCCAGCACAGAAGACGGTGGATGATGGGCTGGCGCGACCAGTCCTCGCGGCGCAGTTCCGTTGCGCCGTCGCGCATGGCGGCGGAGAGGCTTGCTGAAAGCGTGGCGGCGAATCCCGTGTCGATGACGGCTACGTTGGCTTCACGCGCCAGCATCAGGCTGAAAGGGTCGATGTTGCTTGACCCGACGGTGGCCCAGCGGCGGTCGATGACCGCCACTTTGGCGTGAAGGATGCTGCGCTGGTACTCAAACAGGCGAATGCCGCTTTCTAGAAAAATCGGGTAGAGGGCGCGCGTGGCGCTTTGCATGAGCGGGTGGTCACCCACGCCTTGGAGCAGCAGGGTGATTTTGATGCCGCGTGCGGCTGCGACGAGCAAGGCATGGCGAAAGCGCCGACCCGGAAAGAAATAGGCGTTTGCGAGCACGATTTCCTCTTCGGCGCGGGCGAAGGCATCAAGATAAGCGTTTTCAATATCTGCGCGGTGGCGCAGGTTGTCCCGTATCAGGAACGCCGCGCGCATGTTGCCTGCGGCGGCTGATTGCGCACGCGGGCTGTTTTGCCAGCGCGTCCGGCGGCGCAGGCTTGTCCAGGCGACTTGCCGCCACAGGCGGCGGGAGGAGGCGAGGATGGGTTCGAGCAGCGGGCCTTCGACGCGCACCGCGTAGTCATAGCGCGGATGCTCGGGCGCTTCGGCGTCAAAGTCGTCGATGATGTTGATGCCGCCAACGAACGCGATGTGCCCGTCAATGGCGACGACTTTGCGATGCAGCCGCCGTAGGCGCTGGCGATGCAAAGAAAGCAAGCGTATCTCGCGCCGGAAAATCAGCGTTTCGGCTCCGGCGGCTTTCAGCCCGTCCATCAGTTTGCGCACGAATTCAAGCCCGCCGAAACCGTCGACGAGCACCTGTACCGTCACGCCGCGCTTTGCCGCCCGCGCCAAGGCATCGGCGACGCGACGGCCTGTGGTGTCGGCAGCGAAGATGTAAGTCTGGAGCAGGATTTCTTGCTGTGCGGCGTCGATGTCATTCAGCAGGGCAGGGAAAAAATCTTCGCCGTTTTCCAGCAAAGCGATCATATTGCCCTGATGCCACCCCTTTTCTGCCTTGGCCTTTCGGCGTTCGGAAACTTTCTTTGCGGGCATGGCGCGGGTGGCTTGCCGGATCAGGAGGCTTCCAGCATGCGGGTGAGCGCCAGACGCGCCAGATTTGCGTCTTGCGCGGGGACGCGGATGGGATTGAGTACTGCGCCATTGGCGAGGTTTTCCAGCGCCCATGCCAGATGTTGCGGGTCGATACGCTGCATGGTCGAGCACATGCACACGGTGGGCGCCATAAATTTGACGTTCTTGCCTTGCGGTTGCACCTGCTCCGCAAGGCGGCTGACCAGATTCAGTTCGGTTCCGACCAGCCAGCGCGTATTCGGCGGCGCGTCGACGACCGTCTGGAGGATGAATTCCGTCGAGCCGACGTAATCAGATTCCCGGCACACATCGAGGCTGCACTCGGGGTGGGAAATCACGAACCCGTCAGGATGCTGCGCGCGCCAGCTTCGGATGTGCTCGGGCTGGAACATCTGGTGCACGGAACAGTGGCCTTTCCAGAGCAGGATGCGGGCCTGTTCGATTTCCCTTGCGCTGAGTCCGCCGTTTTCGAGGTCGGGATCCCAGATGGCCATTTGGTAGAGCGGGATGCCTTTTTTGTAGCCCGTCCAGCGGCCAAGGTGCTGGTCGGGAAAGAAGAGGACTTTTTCCCGCCGCGCAAACGCCCAGTCGATGATTTTTGGGGCATTGGTGGAGGTGCAGACAATGCCGCCATGTTCGCCACAGAACGCTTTGAGGTCGGCGGCGGAATTGATGTAGGTGACGGGCGTGATGCTCTCGTCCGGGTGGCCAAGTACGTTGGTGAGATCGTCCCAGCAGCGTTCCACTTTTTCCAGGTCGGCCATGTCGGCCATCGAACAGCCTGCGGCAAGGTCGGGCAGGACGACGGTCTGTTCCGGCCGGGACAGAATGTCGGCGACTTCCGCCATGAAATGCACGCCGCAGAAAAGGAGGAAGTCCGCGTCCGTATTGGCCGCAAGGCGCGCGAGCTTGAGCGAGTCGCCGGTGAGGTCCGCGTGGCGGAAAACGCTTTCGCGCTGGTAGTGGTGGGCGAGAAGCACGACGCGCTGGCCCAGTCGGGCGCGCGCTTCGGTGATGCGCGCTTCGGCCTGTTCGTCGGAGAGCGCGGCAAAATGGTCAAAGCCCTGAATCGGATGCGCGTCGGCATGGTTTGTGTGGCTCATTCTTGTTCCCAAGGCAGATTGGCAAATTTCCAGCCGCCGATGTGGCCGCGCTGTTTGTTGGCGTCGAGTGCGCCCTCGAAACCTTCGAGGACGTTGTAGCTATTGTTGTAGCCGGAGCGGGTGGCCAGCAGCGCCGCTTCGTCGGAACGCTGGCCGGAGCGGCAAATGAACATGGCAAGCGATTCGGGGTCGACGGCTTGGCGAAGCTGCGCCATAAAATGAGCGTTGACCAGCCCGCTGGGCCAAAGTTCCCATTCAAGGCAGGTCGCGCCGGGGATGCGCCCTACGAAATGCTGTTCCGTGCGGGAGCGGATGTCGATGAGTTTTGCGCCCGGCGCTAGCCGCCATACCTGCTGGGCTTCCGCAGGGGTGAGCGCGCCTTGATAGGGCAGTCTGAGTTCGGCGGCGCGGCGGTGGGCGATGTCGAGCAGGGCGGCAAGCGTTCCCATAAGGGTTTCGTCTAGAATCAAGGGAATTCAAGTATATCGTCTGGCGCTTCCCCATGTCCCTTTCTCCGCCGCAATCATCAGGCAATGCCCTCGCTGCGCGGGCGCGTTCCATACGGAATGTCACGCTCGTGGGCATCGGCATCAATTCTGTTCTGGCTTTTGGGCAGATCGTCATCGGTCTGTTTGCCAACGCTTTCAGTTTGGTCGCTGATGCCATGCACACGCTTTCGGACTTGGCGGCGGATTTCATGGTGCTGGTTGCCGGAAAGCAGGGCGCGAATCCTGCCGACCTCGACCATCCTTATGGGCATGGGCGCATCGAGACGATTGCGGCGCTGGTGCTTGGCGTGTCGCTCCTGGCGGTGGGCATCGGTTTTTTATGGGCGTCCGGGATGCGGCTGCAAGCGGTGGGCAGCCAGCCGCCCCTGCATCCGGTGGCGCTTGTGATGGCGTTTGTCTCGTTGTTTGGAAAAGAAGCCCTGTTCCGCTACACGCTGGCTGGCGGTCGTCGCCTGAACGCGCCGATGCTCGAAGCCAACGCTTGGCATGCCCGCTCCGATGCCGCCTCGTCTCTGGTGGTAGCCATCGGTATCGGCGGCGGTTTGGCCGGATACCGTTTTCTGGAGCCGCTGGCCGCAGCCGTCGTTGGCTTTTTGATTTTGCGCGTAGGCGTTCTCCAAAGCTGGCAGGCGGGGCGTGAGCTGATCGACACCGGCCTGTCCGGCGAAGAGCTTGCCCGCCTGCGCCAGACCATCTGCGGCACGTTGGGCGTTGCGGGGCTTCATGACCTGCGCACCCGGCGCATGGCTCAGCGCGTGCTGTGTGATGCGCATATTCAGGTCGATCCCCGCGCTACGGTGTCGGAAGGGCATTTCATCTCGGAGAACGTATCGCGGGCGGTGTGCCGCGAACATCCTGAAATCGGCGAAGTGCTCGTCCACATTGATACCGAGGACGGCGAAATGGAGCAGCTTTTTGCGGAACGCATCGGGCAGCTTCCAAATCGCGCCGCCGTGCTCGCCGATCTCGCTGCCTTTATTGGGGCGGATCTGTCCGTCGAGCGGCTCCAGTTGCACTATATTGGCGGGCGGGTTGAGGTTGAGGCGTTTGTTTCGGAGGAAGAGCCGCTTCCCGAGGCTGAAATTCTCAATCAGCGCATAGCCGCTTGGTTGGCGGAGCGGCCTTGCTATCGAAGGGTGAGCTTTTATCGCATGTGCTGATTTGGCGTGACATCGGGATGGTGCACCAAGGCGGAATAAGCCGATTTCCCGCTCGCGCCCCTTCAGTCATCCCTCTCCCGCTGGGGGAGAGGGGCAAGTGCTTAATTTCCCTTATTTTGTTTTGGCTCCTTTTGCTTTGGCCGTTGCCGGGGCAGCCGCGCCTGCCGTGATCTGCGGCTTCAGTTGCGCCAGCGATTTTTCTCCAATGCCCGGAACCTTGGTGAGGTCATCGACCGTGGCGAAAGCGCCATGTTCCTTTCGGTACGCGATGATGGCGTTGGCCTTGGCGGGGCCGATGCCGTTGATTTGCTGCAATGCCGCCGCGTCAGCGGTGTTGATGTTGACTGGCTCCAGCGCCATGACGGCAAGAGGGCATAAGGCCAGTGAAAGAAGCAGGGAACGCAAAAAACGAAACACGACGATACTCCTTTATGATTGAAGGAGCATGTAAAGTAAATATCCTTTAAGGATATGTCAATAGTATTTCAAAATGAATTCGTCGTAATCTCGCTAGCTGCTGGCGAACTTCGCGGGAAGCCAGCCGCGCTCGACCGAATCCCGAAAGCACCATGCCGGGGTGGTTTCGGTTTTGTAGCTCCAGAAAAACCAGCCGAGGAGTTTTTCAAAAGCTAGAAGCTGCGCCGAGGCATAGGCGCGGCTGGCGGCATCCTGCTGAAAAGCGTCCATGCCCTCCAGCGCGTGGTTGTATGGCCCTTCCGCCCAGAGCGAGACGACCTTGAGGTCAAGTCCCAGGCTCCATTCGCCGCAGATGGCGGGCAGTCCGAGCGCCGCGTTGATGGAATCCGCTTCGTCGCGCCATTCTCCGTTGGTTTTGTGGATGTGGCCGAAAATATCGGAGTCGATGTCGCGGCGATCAAAGCACTGATAGCGGTGGTAGTCAAAAATCACGTTTTGCCAGATCGGCGGCTGCATGAAGCCGAGAAATTCGCGCCAAGAGCGGAAACCGTCGTGAAAGACGACCGCCACGCGCTCCGGCGGGCAGTGCTTGCGGATGCGCTCATAGGCGGTGAGGTAGTACCGTTTCAGCAGGTCGGTCGGCACGTCCCACCGAGGCTCGTTCAGCACTTCGATGGCGAAAAGCGCCGGATGCGCGCGGTAGCGTTCCGCTAGGCGTTCAAGTACCGAGAGCGAGTGCTCCAGATACTCTTCCTTCGTGTGCCATTCCACCACGTCCTTGATGCCACCGTTATCGAATCCATTCTGGCAGCCGGGCGCGGCGTGCAGGTCGACCATCACTTTCAGCCCGAGCTTTGCCGCCCAGTCCAAAGCGCGGTCGAGCACGTCGATGCCGCCCGTGACGAAGGGGTAGGGATTTTTTCCGTACTTGGGGTGGTATGGGTAGTCGGGGCCGAAAATCCAGTGCCCGACCGGGATGCGCACCGCGTTCAGCCCGCGTTCTGCAATCCACGCGAAATCTTCATACGTGATGAAGCTCTCCCAGTGGGCGCGCAGCTTTTCGCTCGCGGCGCTGCCTAGTTCGGCGCACCATGTCGTTTCGTCGGTGGCCTCCAGCCCCGAGAAAAGGCTCGGTTTCATCCATTTTTCGAGCAGCAGCCAGTTGCCGAGATTGACGCCCCGCAGTTTGTCCATTTCACATCCTCCATGTATTCTTCATGCAATGCCTCGTCCCAGCCATGAGGCGGTATGATGTATCGAATCATGCGCCTGTTTTTTACTTTCGTTTTTGTCTTTCTTTACGGTTTTGTGTCCGATGCGCTTGCGTCCGGCTTGCCGGACCTTGGGGAAGTGGGCATGGACGACTTCTCGCTCGCGCAGGAGCGGCAGATCGGCGAGGAAATCATGCAGGCGGTGCGCGGCGACCCTGCGTGGTTTGATGACCCCGAGGTTGAGGAATATCTCAATCGCCTAGGGCAGCGGTTGGTAAGGGCAGGCGCGGAGCCGGGGCGCTCGTTCGAGTTTTTCGTGGTCAAGGATGCCATGATGAACGCCTTTGCCCTGCCGGGCGGCTATATCGGCGTGCATACCGGGCTGATTCTTGCCGCGCAGTCGGAATCGGAACTGGCCGGGGTGCTTGGGCACGAAATCGGGCATGTCACGCAGCGGCACATCGCGCAGCTTGTCGGCAAGCAGAAGCAGTCGATGATGATGGTGCTGGCTTCCTTGCTGGTGGCGATTGCGGCGGGCGACTCAAGGGTGGCGGAGGCCGCCGTAATGGCCGGGCAGGCCGGAGCCGCCCATGCGCAATTGTCCTATTCACGGGATTTTGAGCGCGAGGCCGACCGGATCGGCCTGCAAACGTTGGAAGCAGCGGGTTTTGACGTGCGCGGGATGTCAGCATTCTTTGAACGCCTGCAACGCTCTTCCCGCCTGTATGAGAACAACGCCCCGGCCTATCTGCGCACGCACCCGCTGACGACCGAACGCATCTCCGACATGGAGAACCGGGTCATGGGCATGCGTTATCGGCAGGTGCTCGATTCGCCGGATTTCCATTACGTGCACGCCCGCCTGCATGTGCAATCGCTTCCTGCGGCTGAAGCGGCACGGACGCTGAAAGGCTTGGTTGCAGGCAAGCCGGATGACGCGGCGCTGCATTACGGGCGGGCGCTGGCGCAGTTGCGGCTCGGGCATCTGGAAGATGCCGCCCGCTCGCTCGATGAACTGCGCCGCCGCGCCAAACCTTCGCCTTTCATTGCCATCCTCTCAAGCGATCTGGCGCTCGCACGGCGCGACCCCGGTTTGGCGCGTGATACGCTTGCCGCCGCCCGCAAAGAGTTTCCTGAAAGCACGAGCGTCGTCTATGCCTTGGCCAACGCGCAGATCGTCGGCGGGCGGGCGGCGGAAGCGGAGCGGGACTTGCGGCGGGCGCTTGTCGGCAGCAACAGCAACATTCGTTTATGGCGGCTGCTTGCCCGCGCCAACGCGGCATTGGGACGCCGTGCGGCGCAGCACCGCGCCCAGGCCGAAGTTTATTTTTTTCAGGGCGCTTATCGCGGCGCAGTCGAACAACTGGAACTCGCCCGCAGGGCGGGGGACGGCGATTTTTACGAGCTATCCGCTGCGGATGCCCGCTTGCGCGAAATTCGCCTCCGCATGGACGAGCAAAGGCAAAGCGAAAAGCGGGACGAACAGCGGAAGAACGAACGCTGATAACGGAGAAATGGATGGAATACGATAAAGAAGTCGACGCTTGCGGGCTGACTTGCCCGCTGCCGATCTTGAGGCTGAAGAAGGCGCTTTCCGATCTGCCAAGCGGGCGGGTTGTGCGCGTGCTGACCACCGACCGATCTTCAATCAGAGATTTTGAAGCCTTTGCCCACCAGACCGGGCATGAACTGCTGCATCAGGCGGAAATGCCGGAAAACACGTTTGAGTTCTTCTTTCGGCACAAGTAAACGAAACCGGGCTTCAGGGAGTTCCCTCCCTGACTGGCAGGGCTTCCGCTTCTGTCCCTGCCCGGTGCGCCGCGTCGGCTCCGGCAATGGCCCAACTGACCAGTTCGGCGGAAAGCCGGTCGGCGGCGCGGCCAAAAGCCGCGACAACAGTCAGGATGGATTGGTCGGCGGCGGCTTCCCGCGTTTCAAAGGCGCGGCTGGCGACGATGCGGCGGCTGGTGGTGTCGATGAGCCGCGCATCGAGCCTGATGATGGCCTCCGGGGGCTGCCCGTCCTGCCTGTATTCGCTGTGGAAAGCGCCCAGTTCGCTGCCAAGCTCGTAATCGGCGAAAGTGCGCATCTCTTCGGTAGATAGGGCATTCACGCGGCCATCTGACCGGAAGGCATCGAACAGGCGGTTGCGAACCAAAATCGCGGCAGGTTCGTGCCACGTCGCGCCTTTATAAACGCTGACGCGGTTCGGCTCCGGGATGACGAGGATGCGCTGCCCGAGCAGTTGCCCATTCGAGTCTGGCCGCGCAATGCGCAGCGACCAATGGCGCAAGGCTTTGTCGGCGCGGGCGGGGGCGCTGGCCGAAGCGGGCAGCAGGTAAATATCCACGGGTTCGGGCGCGGGCAAGATCGAGCAGGCCGCGAGTGGCAGGACGCAAAGCAGACGGAATAAGGTTCTCAAGGCTTGAACTCCCGAGCAGGTTCCCGCCCGAGGAGATAATCGGCGGGACGCTCTTCAAGGCGGCGGGCAATCATGCGCAGGGACGCGAGCGTCGCGCGCAGTTCGGTGACGGCGGGTCCCAGTTCGGCTAAGGATTTGAAGCCTGTATCGAGCGGGGTGCGGTTGTCGGCGAGCAGTTTATCGAGTGTCTGCGTGGTGTGTTCAAGCGAAGCCATCGAACGCTGGGCGCTGTCGAACGCGGTTTTTCCGGGGCCGTCGAGCAAGCGGTTGGCGTTTTGCATCACTTGCGACGCTTCGGTGAGCACCGCGTTGGCTTGCGTGCTGACTTGCGAAAGCTGGGTCAATGTTTGGCGCATATCCTCACGACCATTGGCGAGCGCGCCCGTGGCGAGTTCCAAGTTTTTCAGTATGCGCTCGATGTTGGCGAGGTTGGTTTCGGAAAAGAGCGCCTGGATGTGCACCAGCGCGTCGTTGGCGTTGGTGATGACGTTCTCGCCGCTGTCGAGCAGCTTGTCCAGCGAGGACAGTTCGGTCGGGATGACGGGGATTTCGCCGGGCTGCGGCTTCAGAACCTCTCCCCGGCCTTCGGTCAGGCGTATCGTCGACAGCCCGGTAATGCTTGCCGTATTGAGGCGGGCGCGGGTATCGGAAAAAATCGGCGCTTCGGCATCCACCCGGATGCGGGCGCGCACTTGGCGCGGATTGGCGGGGTTGAGCCGCAAGTCGTCAATCGTGCCGATTCGGATGCCCTTGAATTCCACCGTGCTGCCTTTTGAAAGCCCCGAGATGGCCTCATCGAACAGCACGTCGTAGATTTGATAGCGGCCTTCGCTCTCGCCGCTCATCCACAGGGCGAAGAAGAGCGCCGCCCCGACCATGAAAACGGTAAAAAGGCCGACGATCAAATGGTGCGCTCGGGTTTCCATGCCGGAAGCTCCTCTTTTTTATGTCACTTACTTACGCGCTGCTTGCGCGGCGCGGCCACGCGGGCCGTGAAAATAGTCCTGTACCCAAACGTCGTCAATGGCGGCAACCGCTTCCAGCCGATCATTTGCCAGCACGCGCTTGTTGGCCAGCACCGCGACCCGGTCGGCAATGGCATAGAGTGTATCCAGATCATGCGTCACCAGAAAAACGGTCAGCCCCAGCGCGCCGCGCAGGGTCAGAATCAGTTGGTCGAACGCCGCCGCGCCGATAGGGTCCAGTCCGGCGGTCGGCTCGTCGAGAAAAAGAATGTCCGGGTCGAGTGCCAGCGCACGCGCCAGCGCAGCGCGTTTTACCATGCCGCCGGAAAGTTCCATAGGCAGTTTGTCGCCCGCGTCGGCGGGCAGCCCCGCCAGCGCGATTTTGAGCGCCGCCAGCCTCATGGCTTCAAGGGCGGGCAGGCGGGCATGTTCGATGAGGGGCAGGGCGACGTTCTCCAGCACCGTGAGCGAAGAGAAAAGCGCCCCTTGCTGGAACAATACGCCGATGCGCCGCGCAAGGCTTGCGCTGCTCCGCGCCCTAGGCGCGTACACGTCTTGCCCGAACAGCCGCACCGAACCGGCAGCGGGGCGGTTCAGGCCGATGAGCGTCCTGAGCAGCACCGATTTGCCCGTACCCGAGCCGCCGATGATGGCAAGCACTTCCTTGCGGCGCACCTCCAAATCAAGCCCGTCATGGACGACCTGCTTGCCGAAGCAATTGCGCACGCCCCGCGCCTGCGCGATGACCTCAGTATCCCCCCGCGCCGCGCTCACCAGCCCATCTCCATGCAGAACATCGCCGCGATGGCATCCACCAAGATGACCGTGAAGATTGACTGCACGACGGCGGAGGTGGTGTGCTCGCCCACCGACTGTGCGCTGCCGCTGGCGCGGAAGCCTTCCAAGCAGCCGATGGAAGCGATCAGGAAAGCGAATAGCGGCGCTTTTCCCATGCCAATCAAGAAATGCCGAACGCCAATCTCCGTGGAAAAAATCGAAAGAAACATGCCCGGCGAAATGTCCAAGCTCAACGCGCAGACCGCCATGCCGCCCGCGATGCCGCAGACGATGGCGACGAACGTGAGAACCGGCAGCGCCAGCATCATCGCCAGCACTCTCGGGAGCACCAACCACTCTACCGGGTCGAGGCCCAGCACGCGGAGGGCATCGGTTTCTTCGTTGGCCCGCATCGCGCCGATTTGCGCCGCGAAGGCGCTGGATGTTCGCCCCGCGACCAGAATGGCGGCGAAGAACACCCCAAATTCCCGCAGGAAAGAATACGAAACGAGGCTGACCGTGTAGATGGTTGCCCCAAATTCCGCCAGCACGGTCGCGCCGAGAAAAGCGGTCACGGCGCCGATGAGGAAAGTCAGCAAAGCCACGATAGGCACGGCATCGAAGCCAATCCGCTCTAATTGGGCAATCGTGGCCGCCACGCGCCAGCGTCGGGGACGCAAGGCCGTGCAGAGCAGTTTTTCGAGCGTCAGCCCAACGAAACCGAGCAGCCCTGCCATGTGTTCCCGGAGCGCGTGCATCGCTTCCCCGATGCGGGCGAGCACATCTCCGAAACGGTACTCTTTGCGGGGCTGCGCAAAAGGCGCGGCGAACGCGCCTGCCACCGTTTCCAGCAAGGTGCGCTGCTCTGGCGTGAGCGCGGCATCGGGCAGCGTGTTTTTGAGCTTTTCCGCGCCGACAAGCCTGCACAGCAGCCGTGCGCCGGCGGTATCCAGTGCCGTCAGCCCGTCAAAAGCGATTTTTGTTTTTGGCGGGATTTGCCCGCGCAAGCCGTCAATTCGCGCAGCGAGCGTCCGGTAATGGTCAAGCGTCCACGCGCCGCCGACACTCAGCCGCGAGGCATCGCCTTCGTCATGCAGGTCAAAGCGGGCATCGTCGGATGCGTTCATCTCATTGAGCATACATGAACATGGAGAAGTGATGGAATAGCCTTTATCATGCCGCCCAAGAGACGTGAGGGTTTGCCTCATCGCCCTGCTTTGGCCGAAACCGCCCCACAAAAAAAGGAGCCTGCCATGACCTACCTTCAGGATGCAAAGCCCGTCACGCTGACCGAACTGGGCAAGATGCGAGCGGAAGGCCGCAAAATCAGCATGCTGACTTGTTATGACGCTAGTTTTGCCGCGCTGTTCGAGCGTTGCGGCGTTGATACCCTGCTGATTGGCGATTCGCTCGGCAACGCCATACAGGGGCAGAAAAGCACCTTGCCCGTCACGCTGGAGCACATGGTTTATCACACCGAATGCGTGTGCCGGGGCGCGGCGCGGGCATTCGTTTTGAGCGACCTGCCTTTTGGCAGCTACCACGAAAATCCCGAGCAAGCCATGCGGAGCGCGGCTCGCCTGATGGCGGCGGGCGCGCAGATGGTGAAGCTCGAAGGGGGCGAATTCATGGCGGAGACCGTGCGCTTTTTGGTCGAGCGCGGCGTGCCGGTCTGCGCTCATATTGGGCTGACTCCGCAGTCGGTGCACCAGTTGGGCGGCTACCGCGTGCAGGGACGCGGCGACGCGGGCGCGGCGCGGCTCAAGGCCGACGCGCTGGCGCTGGAACAGGCGGGTGCGGCGCTGCTCGTAATGGAAATGATGCCTGTCGCACTGGCGGGAGAAATTACGGCAGCGATGACAAAAACGGCCACTATCGGCATCGGCGCGGGGCCGCAGTGCGACGGGCAAGTGCTGGTGATGCACGACATGCTGGGCGTGTTCCCCGGCAAAACAGCGCGTTTCGTGCGCAACTTCATGCAGGGCGCGGCGAGCATCGAGGAAGCCATTGCGGCTTACGTCGCTTCCGTCAAGGACGGCAGCTTTCCCGCGCCTGAACATTGTTACTGAAACCCCAAACGGCTAACTATGCAAGTTCATACATCCATTGCCGCTCTGCGCGGCGCACGCACGGGGGCGGGGCGGGCGGTGTTCGTTCCCACAATGGGCAACCTGCACGAGGGGCATATCGCCCTGATGCGCGAGGCGCGCGGACACGCTGATGCCGTCATGGCCAGCATCTTTGTTAATCGCCTGCAATTTGGGCAGGGCGAGGATTTCGACCGCTATCCGCGCACGTTTGGGGACGATTGCGAAAAATTGGCCGCAGCCGGGGTCGATCATCTGTTCGCGCCGGATGAAACCGTGATGTACCCGCAGCCGCAGCACTACCACCTTGTTCCTGACCCGGCGCACGATTCCGTTCTTGAGGGTGCTTTCCGTCCCGGCCATTTCCGGGGCGTGGCAACCGTTGTGCTCAAGCTCTTCAATATCGTCCAGCCCGACGTGGCGTTGTTCGGCAAAAAGGATTACCAGCAGCTCATGGTGCTGAAAAACATGGTGCGGGAACTGGCCTTGCCTATCGAAGTGCTCGGCTGCGACACCATTCGGGCTGCCGACGGGCTGGCGCTCTCCTCGCGCAACGGTTATCTGTCGGCGGCGGAACGGGCGGAAGCTCCGCGCCTGTATCGGCAGATTTCAGCTATTGCCGAAGCGGTGCGCCAAGGCGGGCGCGATTTCGCCGATTTTGAGGCTAGCGCGTTGGGCGAATTGGAACAGCACGGCTGGAAGCCGGATTACCTGACCGTGCGCCGCCGCGCAGACCTGAAAACGCCAGCGCGGGAAGACGACGCGCTCGTCGTGCTTGCCGCCGCCCGTTTGGGAACGACGCGGCTAATCGACAACATCGAGATTTGAACCGCCGCAAAGCGGCTGCGGTGTTTTTTTCCCCAAAAAAAAGCGCCGAATAGTTCCGGCGCAATACGTTCACACTCGCTTTCTGCTCTTATTCGGTGGCGTAGATGGACTGAAGAACGACATTCGAGCGCCCGTCGCTTGTCCGGCTGCGGGACGTGACGCGGAAGCGTTTGCAGTGCTTTCCGGTGTCCGGCTTGTCCATCTGGCAAGGCGCGTTTTCGGCAATCAGTTCAACGATGTAGTAGGGGGCGAGCGATAGCCCTGACGCATCAAATTTTATGTCTCCCGCATCGCCAGTCGCGTCGTGCCAAAACGTGCCGTCGCTGCCCGGATCGGGTTTTTTCCAAAGCGGCTCCGGGCACAGTTGCGGGTCAGTTTTGTAAAGCCCTTGGGCATTCGCCGTCGTGCAGCTTGGCCACGGAGTCGTTGCCCCATTTTTGACCCAATTTTCCGCCTGCCATTCGCCCATCCTCAGCCCGGCTTCCGCCGTTTGAAAAGCCAGGTCGCGGTCGTAGGTGTTGGAACTCATGCGCTCCTGCATGAGCGTTCCGCGCAGCGAGGCAGCCGCCAGCAGGGACATAATCATCAGCAAAATCATGGCAACGATGAGCGTTGCGCCACGTTGATGCCGACAGGCGGGGGCGAGGGAATAGGCTGTCATGGGCCACTCGGGGGGGGGGGCGGGGCAATCTCGACCCTGGTCCGCCGGGTGTTGGTCCGGCCTACCGGGCGGGCGGTGTCCCCGTCCGGGGGG
>JAITVD010000027.1 GCA_031285965.1 Azoarcus sp. | reverse complement strand
AAATGCGCTGCACAATACAGAAAAAGGAATCACGCTGTTCCGCACCCGGCTCGGCAGGCCGATCAGGTACGGCACGGCCAGGGAACTGTGGTCGCGCGCGACCCGTTCGGCGGGCATCGGCGACGCGCACATCCACGACATACGCGCCAAGGCCGCGACGGACGCCAGGGCGCAGGGCCTGGACAGCAAGAAGCTGCTCGGCCACGCATCCGATTCTGCCCACATGCGCTACCTGAGGTCGAAAGAAATCCCGGTCGCGGAACCCGTCAGCCTGAAACGGACTTAGACATTTGTTTGAAATCTTAGACAAAACAGCCTAAAACCTGCATAGTTGCTGCTGTAACAGAAATCATCATACATTCGACACATATAAAGCAACAAACCCTTGCCGTTACGGCAAAAGCGGCTTTGGCCTCTGCCGTCAAGGCACATCGTCATGCACAAAGCGCGAAGGCGTGGCGGGGAATCGACGGTGCGCCGGGACGCATGCACAAAAGTGGGAAAATTTTTAAAATTTAGCAAAAAAACGGGGTTCCCCGCTCTGATACCAAAAAAAGAACTATCTCAACCCGATAAAGCGGATTGTTTTCAAGCACTGTACGAAATAAGCCCCCGCAACCAACGCAATCCACAAAGCGCCGACCAGCCCGGCGCTTTGTATTTCTGCGGTCTTGCTTTTTCTGTTTGGAGAGGTTTTATTCTTCCGGCTTGCTAACGAAACCGATTTTTTCCAGTCCGGTGCGGGATGCTTGCGCCATTGCGTGCGCCACGATTTCGTAAGGCGTGGCAGCGTCGGCCTGAAGGTGGAGTTCCGGCAATGGCGTGCGCCTCCCCGCTTCGCTCATCAGCGTTTCAAGCTGCGCCTCTTCGACGGGCTTGCCGTTCCAGAGAAGCTGCCCGTCGGCCTTGATGCCTAGCTGGATGGTTTCCGGCTTCATGCTGGCTACGGCGCTGGCGGCCACAGGCAGGTCGACCCTGACGGCATGGGTCAGGAGCGGCGCGGCGACGATGAAGATGATGAGCAGCACCAGCATGACATCAATGAGCGGAATCATGTTGATTTCCGCCCGTGGCGCGTCGTGCAAGGACTGTGGGTGAAAAGCCATTTTCAGTGCGTTCCTTCCGCTTTTGCCTTCACCGCTTGCGTCCGCGCCGACTTGGCAGGAAGCTCGACGACCTGCTGCTCGCCCGAAACCGCGCTACCTGCGGCGCAACCCAACCCGAGAAGGCCAAACACCTCATGCGCGAAGCGTTCCAACTCTCCCGCCAGATTGCGATTCAGCCGCACGAATGCGTTGTAGGCCAGCAAAGCGGGGATGGAAACGAACAGCCCGCACGCGGTCATGACAAGCGCCTCGCCTACCGGGCCGGCCACTTTGTCTAGGCTGGGCTGCGCCGAAAGCGCGATGCCTTGCAGCGCGTGGAAAATGCCCCATACCGTGCCAAACAATCCAATGAAAGGCGCGGTCGAGGCAATGGAAGCCAGAAGCGTCATGCCGCTTTCCAGCAGACGCGCTTCCCTTGCGACACCATGCGCCAGCGCGGCGCTGACATAATCGTCGGGCGATGCCATTTCAAATCCCAGCCCGTCTTTTTTGCGGGTTCCGGCATTGCCCGCTTTCTGTAGGGACAAACACGCTTGGAACCCGTCAAACAAAACGCGGGAGAAAGGATTGTTTCCGCCCGTGGACACCCGCAGGCGCTCCGCATCGACGGGCTGGCGCACCCGGCGAAACTCTGAGATGAATATCCGGCTGCGCGTGCGGGTCATGGCATAGCGCAAAAAACCGGACAAAATCAGATACCACGACAGGATCGACATCGCCGCCAGAATACCCAGAACGCACCATCCGATAGCATCCGTCTGCGCGAAAAACCGGGCAAAGCCCCAAGAAGAATCAACCATTTCGCATTCCTTTCATCCCTCAATTTTGCAGTTCAAACCGGACTGGCACAACCACCCAACCCGCGACAGGCGTACCGCCTCGCTGCGCCGGACGGAAACGCCAGCGCCATACGGCCTCAGCCGCCGCTTTGTCGAGCCGCTCGAAGCCGCTGCCCTTATGCACCGCCACCTCGTCCGCACGGCCTTGTACCGTGACATGGACGCGCAGCTTGACCAGCCCTTGCTCGCGCTGGCGACGCGACCAGGAGGGATACTCCGGCTTTGGGTTGGAAAAATAACTCACGTTGTAGTCGGGGCCAACATAATCCCCGTTCCCTAAGCCCTCCCCGGTTTCGCCTCCCCTGCCCCCGCCAGCGATTCCATCCGCCACGGCGGCAGAAACGCCAATATCCAAGGCCGGAGCCTCTAAAGCCGCCGGAGCGACAGGTTCAGCCAACGCGGCAGAAGGAACTTCCACATCCGCAGGCGCGGGAGCGGGTTGGGCGGCCTCTATTTGGCGCGGCGGCGGAGCGGAAACTTGCGGGTGCGGGCGAGACCTCGGCATTCGCGCAGGGCGCGGGGATGGAGCCGGACGGGTAACAGCAGGCGCGACGCTTTGCGCGGCAGCCGATGACGTGGAAATCGGAGAATCGCTCACGTGGCTCTCGATCCAGCTTGCCCGCAAAATCGTTGGTTCTTCGCTGAGCCGCTCCGGCTCCGGCAAACGCGAGAGCGCCGCCGCGCCCGCAACGTGCAGGCACACAGCCAATGCCAGCAAAAAACCGCGCACTGGCAGTGGCGCGGAATCCTCTGCGCAAGCATTCATTGGCGCTACTGAAAAACATAAATTCATGCTTTAGTCTAATGCAATCTCGGTAAGTCTCTCGCGGCAAGCCTAACTAAATTTATGGGAATTATCCGTTTGACTTATAAATTGGCGTGGCGTAAAAAGTGCTCCTTATTATAAAGGGGATTAAATTAATAATATATATGATCGACATCTTGATTACAAACCTGTATCATACAGGCATGTTCAATTTTTGAATACTACCGTCGTGTGAAGCAGATTGTTCTTCAAAACTAGGTGGTGTTATTTTGTTGAGTTTTGGCACAACTCGATCGAGCGTTTTAATAAAAAAATCCCAGTCTTCGGAAACTTTCATAAGCCCAATCAACACCCCAAGATGCTTTAATAACTTTTGTCGACCGTAACTAGCGGCAAGGTTACTGATGTAAATGTCCTTTATTTTTCTTCGTCTCTTCTTTAAGCGCAGCCAATATGTCCGGAGCAAGTCGACTATAAACAATGTTATTTGTAAAATGCCCAAAGTAGCTAGGGTAGTTTGATTTTTCTGGCAGATATGAAATTCCATAAAGCCTGCACATTTCTTCATAGAATTCAGAATCAAACGTTTTTATCCACGGTTGTAATTCTTTCGCTACGTATGCTTCAAGAATTTTCGCAAGTGCATCGCGAACTCTATCTGGTTGCCTCGTCGATAAGCGCAATAACACCAACATGAGCGAACCCGCACATCAGTATATTCGGCTTTTCGCGCAATGTCTAACTGTGGCTTTAAGCCAAGCATCACAAATTTGAGGGAGAGTTGATGCAAGAATCCCTTTTGCTTGCCCTCCTCCCATGCTGTGGATAAACAAAACAGGAGTAGCACCCCGCGCTAACTAACTGTTTATAAAAGGTTTAAGACTGTTTTCCGCTAGATAAAAGGGCAATTTCCCACCACCATCGTCGTCATTTCTGAAATCACTTCCACCGGGTTTCTGCCAAGCGCGTTTACCACTCCTCTTTGAGAGATCAAGCGCCTGCCGTCCTCCAGAACGAGCTGGAGTTCGGGGGCAAGGCGGGGCGCATCGCCGCCGTGCATCACTTCGGCCTGCGGGACAATGTGGTTCCGGGCAGCAAGGAAGTCACCTACGCCGCCCGCCCGCTGCTGGGCTTCTCACGCGACGATCTGGAGGCGCTGGAGAATTTGCTGCTGGATCATGTGGCGGCGGGGCTGCGCTAGCTACTCGAACGAGAGCACGAGGCGCTTGCCCAGCGCGGCGGCGGCACGGTCAAGCGATTTCAGCGACGGCCAGTGCCTTGGGTTCCCGAGCCGCTGCGCGGACGGCCATGATGTCTGGAGGGCGTGGGCGAGGTCGGCAATGGTTTTTGCGCCAAGCGCCTGGCGGACAAGGATCGCGGCCTGCGTTTTGGCATCCGGGGCAATGTAATGCGCGCCGCGGGCGTCCGGCGTCGGCTCCGGGATTTCCATACCATCCTCCAGTTTGGCGCCAAGCATGGCGGAAAGCACCTCGGCGGCATTGAACAGCGCCTCTTCTTTTGTCTGCCCTTCGGTGAAGGTGTCCGGCAAATCGATGAACTGGACGAAGAACCCGCCGCCGGGCTGGGCTTCGAGGGTTGCGGGATAGCGGATGTCCATGAGTGTGTCCTTATTTCAGTCTGATGCCGGTCTGCCGCTCAATGGCGGCCAGCATTCCAGGCGTCAGGTCACGGCTGCCATGTACGGGTATGGGAACGAGCTTGCCGCCCTCCGCGCTCGCCATGATGTGATGGCTACCGCTGATGCGCCGCAGCGTCCATCCGGCGGCTTTCAGCTTCGAGAGGATCGTTTTTCCGTTCATGCCCTAATTATATATCTTTTTTGATAGATTCCAAGGAAGGCTCCGCGTGTGCCCGTGACTTCCTCCTCCTTGACATTCCCCTTGGCGCTGCCTACGATTCAGGCATCCCCGGAACGCGGGGATCGGGTCTAGACAGCCCGGATGAAAAGGCGTACCGCTGCGGCCCATGCAGCTTTTTTGTGCGTGCGGCATCCCTTTAAGGCGGGCCATGCGGGAGGGCGCGAGCCCTGCCGGTTCCTAGTTGCCGGTTCGCTAACCCGCACGGCTCCGCCCCCCGTTTAGCGACGGGCGGCGGAAAACTGAACCGCCTCCCGCTGAACGAGCCCTAGATAATCGGCGGGGAAATTGCTTGATAAGCGGGAAGGGCAGGGATGATTCGGGAAGAACCGGAACGGGGCAATGAAAAAGGATTTCACATTATGAAATGTGCGC